>CAZHVH010000024.1:0-18045 GCA_964535855.1 uncultured bacterium | reverse complement strand
ACTCGCTCTGAACCTTCAGCGCGAGTCACAGCGGAGAGGTTTCCGAGGGGTAGTCCTCCCTCAAAGTCACAACGGAGATCAAAAACCCCTCAGGAATACTCAAACCTGGAAAGAACGCCACCGTATGGGAGAGCTGAGATAGGACAAGACCCGCTAAACGGCAGACTGCGAACGATCGACGGCGGACATAGGCTCCCTTATGAAGAGAATTCCCAGGATCAATCCGAAGAGGGCCATGACCGAGCTGATCCTGAAAAGAACGAAGAGGCCGAAGGCCTGGGATATCTCGCCGCATATCTTTGCTCCGACAACTCCTCCCAATCCCCATACCACCGAATTATACAGCGTCTGGCCGCTTGCCCGAACCCTTTCGGGTAGGGATCTGTTCATGAAGTTCACCAGCCCGACGTGGAAGGCGGTGAAGGTAAGGGCGTGGAAGGCCTGGACGGGGATTATCCACCAGACGGGAAGCCTGAGCGAATAGAGGAACAATCTGACGACCACGCCCGCCACACCCAACAGGATCGTCCGTTTGATCCCGATCTTTCCGATCAGCCTGCCGATCACGACCATCATCCCCACCTCTGACATCACGCCCATCGCCCAGAAGATCCCCTTGGAGCTGTCCGGCACGCCGAGTTTGTCGAGATAGATGGAGAAGAAGACGTAGTAGGATTGCATCGCCGCCCGGGCGATGAAGGCAACGGCCAGGGTAAGTGCCAGGTTGAGCGTCACATATCCCCCCAGATCCCGCCATCTCAGCTTCGACCTCGTCTCCGGCTTCGCCGGTTTCGGAACTAGAAAGGCCCATCCGGTCCCCATGAGCCTGAAGGCGATGAAGTAGATGAAGACCGGGAGCAACCCATAACCTATCCCGCCTTTGGTCTCATACGCGCCGTCCGAGAGTATCAGCTTGAACAATAAGGTCGAGACGATGAACCCCACCGAGCCCCACAGCCTCAGTCGTCCGTAATCCCCGCCCGATCTGGATATGTATCCCAGCGTCATGGCATCTATGAGCGGTATGACGGGCGTGTAGAAGAAGGAGGTCAGCACTACTAAAGCGAGCAGGATATAGTAGTTGTCCGTCAGCAGCATGGCGGGAAATGTGATAGCAGCACCCAGGAAGAGGATGGGCATCAGCCTGCGCATATCGCGGATCGAGTCGGCCAAAAATCCCCATATCGGTGGGGATAGGATGGTCAGGAGGGACGGGATAGCGGCCGCCGTGCCGAGCTGGGCATCGCTGAGACCGGCCCTCTTCAGATAGAGGTTCATGTAGACGACCAGAACCCCTATGGAGCTGAAGGAGATGAAGTAGAAGGAGGCGTAGGGCAGTCCCGAAAGGCGTTCGCGTCCTTTCATATCACCCCTTTTCCAGAGCCTTTTCTCTGATCCGGTTCGCCCTCGCGAAGTACTCCTCCCTGCTCTCCAGTTTGAACTCCTCCATGATCTGTCGGACGGTCAGGTCGGGCATGTGGGAGTACATACAGAAGACGCCCTCCGGGGCCGACACATCCAGCTCCACGCCGCTCCCGTATTTCGCCTTGATCTCCCTCCACTTCTCATAGTTGTAATCTATGTGGAGGACGGCGTAGTCTAGGTTTATGACCTTCGAGATGATCCTCTCGTAATTCCACGATAGGGCCCTGACCCTGCCGAGGGGATCTACTATCGCGCTCATCTCGCCGGGGGTGGCCGATATCATCCACACCCCGAAATCGAAGGCCCATATCGAAAGCTGTAATCCTCCCCGATACATCGAGGCGAAGAAGATCGCCTCCGCTCCTTTGGCCTTAAGCCCCTCGATCACGTCCCTGAAGTTCAGGTCGAAACATATCGCGCATCCTATCCTGCCGAAATCGGTCTGGAATACGACAGGCTCAGTTCCCGGGGTGATTCCGGCCTCGATCTCGCCGATGGTGGGATGGATCTTGTGATAGCTTCCCACGGGTCGGCCCTGGCGATCTATGAGGACGGCTGAGTTATATATTCTCTCCCCTTTTCTCTCGACCATCGGGCAGATGATGTATGTGTTATACTTCCTGGCTTTCTCACCGACCGCCTCGGTTATGGGGCCGGGGACCGGCTGGGCCGTTTCAATCCATTCGTCCGATCCCACCCCCGTGGAGGGGAAGATCTCAGGCAGCACGATGATATCGGGCTTATCAAATGCCGCCCGATCGATCCATTCCAGGGCGCTCTTTAAATTTCGTTCCACCTTCTCCTCGGCGGAACCTCCCCCTCCGGCCCCGCCGAATGATATGCTTGAGACACGGATATATCTGGACATCTCCCCTTCTCCTTTACTTAAGCGTTTACGTGCTGCTGCATGGAAACAGCAGCACGTATCCCTGATAGTTGAAGGCTAAATCTTCGGCGGGTTGACGAAGTTGTTGTATCTCTCCGAGACCCTCGCGAAGGCGGCGTCTCCCCTGTGGATGTAGAGCCGGTATTTGAATTTGAGCTTCTCACCTGCTTTGAGCGTGTAATCCCCTCGTCGGTTTGGATCATTGTAGAAATAGGATAAACCGAACGGATTGGCTGTCATCAGGCCGTAGTTCCTGACATGCCACCATGTGGGATGGCGGAAGCTCTCGGGATGATCGAATATAGCTATGCCCACCATCTTATCCTCGACCAATCCCGAATAATCGCACCAATGTGCCCGTTTGCCCCAGGTCTCGGCCTCGTTTATCCCGCCGAAGGAGTTCTCGATCTTCCCGCCATTGGGCACATCCATGGACGTGGCGACTCTGATCGAGGCGATGCCCCCTTCCTTGGTATCGCCGAACAGCACATCCCCCTCGGTGGCGACGAAGGTCACCTCCATGTCGAGGAGTCTGTCGGGGCCGACGTTGTAGATCCTGACGTCCCTGATCTCCTCCATGATCTTGGTCCTTTTATCGGGCCCCATCCAGTCGCTCAGGGCGACTATCCTGGCGTAGACCGGACCGCTTATGAGCTTTTCGAACCTTTTGTGGATCGTCCATCCGTGGCCCTTCCCCTCGCTCCAGTTATCGACGCCGTTGACGTCTCCGTAAGCGACATAGAAGGATCTATGATGAGGATGGTCCTGTCTCTCGCCTGGGATATCCTCCATCGGATACCCACGGGTCACCCGTTTCCCGTAAGGGCCGATGAGGGGATAAAAGTAAGGACGTGCGACATCGGGATTGAAGTTGTAAACCGTGAAGGGTTCTCCTCCTATTTCGACCTCAACCCTCCATTCATCCTCTTTTAGGGTTACCATCGGAAGGTCGGTTTCGACCTCCTCATCTAGGAACTCGGCTTTGTATGCATGGGTCGCCTCGGCAGGCATGCCGCTTACTATCCAGCTTAGGAGGACGGTCTTTCCCTCCTCCTCCCACTGACACGGCACGACGGAGCCGTTTGTGAGGTTGATAAGCCTTATCGATTTGAACTCCCCTTTCTTTTCAAGGGTGACCGTGACCGGGGTTTGAACGCAGTCATGCATACCGTTTTGTATCTTAAACTCGATCTCATAAGCCATTCGTTACCTCCTCGGTGGTTTTCTAAACACCTGATGCGTTCTCAAGCAGGCTGATTATCGCCTGAAGTCTCTCCCTTATCTCCTGTCTTTCCCGTTTAAACCTTTCGATCTCGTCGGCGAAATGGAGCAATTCCTGGATTTTGCCCTCCAGATCCCTGATCCTCTCATCTCGCAGTGTGATCTCGTTTTGAAGCCTTTCGGTCTCCGACCTGAGTTGATCGTTTTCCTCCCTGAGCCGCTCGATCAGTTCAACGGCCTGCATCACCTTGCTCTCCAGGAGTGAGAGCAGATCCGATTCAGGCCGGATTTCCTCTTGTTGTCCTTCGTCTTTCTCTTCCATATCTACCTCCTCGATTTAGCCTTACGATATTTCCCCAGATCCCTATCTTGTCGCCGACCACTATGATTACCCCCAGCACGCCGGGGATCGATCTGGCGAAGCTGATGCCGAGTTCGATGTCCGCCGGGGTGTCGACGATATTTCCGGCCGCCGTCGCCACGGCGTCGGCGAGGGGCGTCGATTTGGAGAATATGGTCACCGAATCGGCTCTCCCAAAGCTGCGGGAGTGTCCGACCGTTCCGGATGAGGTGCACACCCCCAGAGGGGTATCCTCAGGATCGATTCTGAAGGCGAGTTTTCCCGTGAACGGAGAGTCTCCGGCATACAGGCCTATGGATCTGGATTTAGAGGTGAGGATGAAGATGTCGCCGCCGTTTTCGACTATCACCTCTCGGCTAAGTCTCATCAGATCCCGTCCGACGAACTCGGCTATAGCTCCCGCAACGGCGGCCATCGGTCCCACGCCCGCTTTTTCAGCCGCCTCGATCATGGTGAGGACTATCTCAGGAGCCCCCTTAAGCGGAGGGATGGGCGAGAGGGATTCCAGAAAGTCAGGCGATCGGCGTATGTATTCCTTAAGCTGTGCCCTATATCGCGAGACGGCATCTCTGGCGACGGCTTTAGCGTCCTCGATAGAAGCCGATCGATCCACGGAGATCAAGAGATCGGTCTCATCTTCGATCACCTGGAAGGTATGAAGGTCCTCGCTTCTGACCCATCCTCTATAGCTCCTCTCCTCGAACATCCTCCGACTCCTCGGCCTGAAGGGCTTTGAGCGCCTGACGAGCGGCGTTTTGTTCGGCCTCCTTCTTGCTCTTGCCGACACCCCTGCCGTAAGGTATATTGGCCAGATATACCTCCACCTCGAAGCTCTTGTCGTGATCCGGGCCGCTTTCCGAAATGACGCGATAGACAGGAGGCATTTTGGCCAATGATTGCCATTTCACCTGGAGGGCGGATTTGAAATCGTGCCTGATCCGATCTCGATCCAAGCCGGTTTGCCACATATATCTGATGACCGTTTTCAGGACGAACTCCCTCGCCTTTGATAGTCCCCCATCCAGATATATCGCCCCCACGAGCGCCTCGAAGGTCGAAGCGAGAATGGAATTGCGCTCGGCACATCCCTCCTTCAGCTCGCTCCGTCCGAGCCTTATGTAGGAGTTCAATCCCAAGCTCTTGGCGCATTTCGCCAGCGTTTTTTGATTGACGAGGGCGGAACGCAGCTTCGATAGCTCCCCTTCGCTGTATTCCTCGAACGCCTCATAGAGGTATGAGCAGACGATCATATCCAGGACGGCATCTCCCAGGAACTCCAGCCTCTCGTTATGTTCTCCGGCTTTGCGAGCGAAGGATTTATGGGTCATGGCGAGCCCAAGCAGTTGGGGATTGTGAAACCTGTATCCCAATTTCCGCTCAAGTTCCTTTATCCTCTCGATAAACTCATCCATCTCATCTTCAGCCTTCAAATCTCTTGACGATGAGCGTAGCGTTATGCCCTCCAAACCCGAAGGCGTTCGACATGGCGATTCTCACGTCCTTTTGTCTCGGCATATTGGGCACGTAATCGAGGTCACATTCCGGATCGGGTATCTCATAGTTTATGGTGGGGGGTATAACTCCCCTTCCGATCGTCATCAGACATGCGGCCAGTTCAACCGCCCCGGTGGCTCCAAGCATATGGCCGGTCATCGATTTGGTCGAGCTGATAGGCAGGGAGTAGGCGTAAGGGCCGAACACCCTTTTGATCGCCCTCGTCTCGACGGGGTCGCCGATGAGGGTTGATGTCCCGTGAGCGTTTATGTATTCCACCTCCTGGGGGGAGATCCCCGCGTCTCGGATGGCGTTGAGCATAGCGAGGGCGGCGCCCTCGCCCTCATCGTCGGGATGGACCATATCGAAGGCATCACAGCTCATCCCATATCCGATCAGCTCGGCGTATATCTCAGCCCCTCTCCTGAGGGCGTGAGATAGCGATTCCAGGATCAGCACGCCTGCCCCCTCGCTCATGACAAATCCGTCTCGTTTCCTATCGAAAGGACGACTGGCATGTTTGGGGTCCTCGTTTCTCGTCGAAAGCGCCTTCATGGAGCAAAAGCCGGCGAAGCTCAGAGGAGTCAGCGCCGCCTCCGTTCCTCCGGCGAACATCACATCTGCATCGCCCCTCTGGATTATCCTGAACGCCTCGCCTATGGCATGATTGCTGGTTGCACAGGCCGTGACTGAGGCTAGATTCGGCCCTTTAAGGCCGAACTGGATGGCGATCTTACCGGCAGCCATGTTGATTATCTCAAACGGGACGAAGAAGGGGCTAACCCTACGAGGCCCTTTCCCCAGAAGTATTCTATGTTGCTCCTCTATAACCTCGATCCCGCCGATGCCCGATCCGACCGAGACGCCCACACGGGTCAGATCGAGCGATCCGAGATTCAGCCCCGCATCCTCCTTCGCCATGACCGCGCAGCCCATAGCAAATTGGATGAAGGTCGGAAGCCTCCTGGCGTCCTTAGGATCCATAAACTGTATCGGATCGAAATCCTTCACCTCGCCCGCCATCTGGGAGCGGAAGGGGGTTGGATCAAATTTCGTGAGCCTATCGATTCCGTTTTCCCCCTTACACAGAGCGTCCCAAAACTTGTCCTTACCCGATCCTATGGGTGTGACCACACCTATTCCTGTGATGACCACTCGTTCCACAGGATTTACCTCTCAAGGGATGTCCACCGTCGGCTGTCCGCCGACCGCCGTTAAAAACATAGTGACAATGGGAAGGGGAGACAAGGAAATCTCTCCCCTTGTCCCCTTATCATTCCTCGATACGATCTTTTATGTAATTTATAGCGTCCCCGACGGTTCTGATTTTTTCAGCGTCCTCATCTGGGATCTCGATGTCGAAGGCCTCCTCGAACGCCATGACCAGCTCGACGGTATCGAGCGAGTCGGCTCCGAGATCATCGATGAAAGAGGCCTCCGGGGTGACCTTTTCAGCGTCAACCTGGAGCTGCTCGGCGATTATCTCCTTGACTTTTTCCTCTACGTTCACCTTACTTACCTCCTGCCGAAGTTAGTTAGGGGCGAAAAATCTTTCACCCGTACTATGGGCGAAAGATTTTCGCCCATAGATGTTATCCCATAACCATGCCGCCGTCAACCCGAATAACCTGACCGGTTATATATCTGGCGGCATCTGAGGCCAAGAATAGAGCGACATTGGCCACATCTTCAGGTGTGCCGGGTTTTCCAAGCGGCACCATCTCCAATATCCTCTCCCTCTCGGCTTCCGGAAGCTTGGCGGTCATCTCGGTCATGATAAACCCGGGTGCGATGGCGTTGACCCGGACACCTCTCCTCGCCAGCTCCCTGGCCGCTGACTTGGTGATACCTATCACACCGGCCTTCGAGGCGGAGTAGTTCACCTGACCGACGTTCCCCATTATGCCGGCCACCGAGGCGATGTTGATTATACAGCCGTCCCTCTGCCTCATCATCACCTTCGCCGCTGCCCTGGTGCAGTTGAAGGTTCCCGTGAGATTGATCGAGATAACCCGATTCCAGTCCTCATCCTTCATCCTGACCAACAGCGAATCGCGTGTGATCCCCGCGTTGTTAACCAGGATATCCAATCTACCGAAACTTTCAACGGTCGACCTGATCAACCTCTCGGCATCCTCCGGATCGGAGACGTCGCAGTGTAGGTAGATCGCTTCGCCTCCAAGCTCTTTTATCTCCTGTGCCGTTTTCTCCCCGATCTCGTCTGCGATGTCGCTTATGACAACCTTGGCGCCCTGTCGGGCGAAGAGTGTGGCTATGGATTTGCCTATACCCCTAGCCGAGCCGGTGATGATGGCAACCTTGTCCTTTAGGATCATATCATACCCCTTATCCTCTCGACATCCTCCGTCCCCTCGACGGAGATCGTCCTGAGATTTCGATCTATCTTGGCAACCAGTCCCGAAAGGACTCTGCCGGGACCGACCTCCACGAAGGTATCAAATCCCGCGTCGACCAGCTTCTGGATCGAATCCGTCCATCTTACCGGATTGGTGATCTGTTTTATCAGAAGCGATCTGATCTCATCGGGATCTGAGGTGAAATCCCCTGTCACGTTCGCCACGAATTTAAACTTCGGAGGGTTGAATTGGATCGCGCTCAGAACCACCGCCAGCTTCTCCCCCGCGGGCTTCATCAGGGGCGAGTGGAAGGCTCCGCTGACCCTCAGCGGCACGCACCTGCGAGCGCCGGCGGATTTCGCCAGATCCATCGCTCTCCTGACCGCCTTCTTCTCCCCAGATATGACGATCTGCTCGGGGGAGTTGAAGTTCGCCATAACCACGAGACCATCCGCCGATGCATCCCGACATATTCGTGAGAGCCTCTCTTGATCCAGCCCTATCACGGCGGCCATGGTTCCGGGGTTTGCCTCCGCAGCCTCAGACATCGCCTGTGCCCTGGCGCTGACGGCCCTCAGAGCATCGGCGAAATCGATCGCCCCGGCGGCGACGAGCGCCGAATATTCGCCCAAGCTGTGCCCCGCCACGCCTTCCGGAAGCATCCCTATCCCCTCAAGCGCCTTAAAGGCCGCTATGCTGCATACCATCACGGCCAGCTGGGTGTACCTCGTCTCCCTCAGCTTCTCCTCAGGACCTTCGAAGCAGAACTTCGAAAGATTAAAGCCCAGGATCTCATCGGCCAGATCGAAGACCTCTCTGGATTCGGGGAATCCCTCGTATAACGATCTGCCCATCCCGACCTTCTGCGATCCCTGGCCGGGGAAAAGGAAGGCGACCTTTCCCATAGGGGCACCTCAGAGCCTTATCACCGTTCCGGCATACGTCATGCCGCTGCCAAAAGTAACCATCAGTATGACATCTCCTTCCCCTACTATACCGCTCCTTCTGACCTCATCGAGTGCGACGGCGACGGTGGCGGAGGAGGTGTTTCCGTATCGGTCCACGTTGACGTAGACCTTTTCCTTGGGGATTCCGAGTTTTTCGCCGACGACATCTATGATTCGTATGTTGGCCTGATGCGGTATGAGTAGATCCACGTCCTGGGGAGTCAACCCGGCCTTCTCCAGCGCCTTAAAGCCGGCTTCGGGCATCATCTTAACCCCCAGCTTGAACACCTCCCTGCCCTGCATCTTGAGATAGTGGAGCCTCTTTTCGACCGTCTCATGGGTGGCGGGCATACGTGAGCCGCCTGCAGGCATGCCCAGCAGGAGCGGATCGGAGTATTCGCCAGCCGCCCCCAGGAAGGAGCTCAATATCCCCTTATCCTCCTCCGTGGCGCTGACCACCGCTGCCCCGGCGGCGTCCCCGAAAAGCACGCAGGTGCTCCTATCGGTCCAATCGGTGACCTTGGTGAGGGTCTCGGCGGCGATCACCAGCAGTGTTTTCATCATTCCGGTTCGGATGAAACCGTCGGCTATGGCGAGGGCATAGGAAAATCCGGCGCATCCGGCCGAAAGGTCAAAGGCCCCCGCGTTCCTCGCTCCGAGCCTGCCCTGTATGATGCAGGCGGTGGAGGGGAAGAAGTGATCCGGAGTGACGGTCGATACGATCACCGCCTCCAAATCCAGCGGATCGACGCCGGCGTCCTCGATCGCCCTCTGTGCCGCCATAAAACCCAGGTCGGAGCTGGCGGTGTTCTCGTCGGCTATCCTCCGCTCGACTATGCCCGTCCTTCGCCTTATCCATTCGTCAGAGGTATCGACCATCTTCTCGAGATCGAAGTTAGTCAGAATCTTCTCCGGCACCGCCGATCCGGTGCCGATTATAGCCGCTCTCAACATCCTCTCATCCCTTAAGCCTTCGTTCGATTTGACGGTTTATCCCTCTCTCGACATATTCGGACGCGACCCGAACGGCGTTTTTGATGGCGTTCGGGCAGGAGCTGCCGTGAGCGATTATACAGGCCCCGTTTATGCCAAGCAGCGGTGCCCCTCCGTATTCGGTGTAGTCCAGCTTGGCCTTGAGATTTTCGAACCTACGTCTTATCAACGCCGCTCCGATCTTGGAAAGCAGGGTGGTTGAAAGCTCGTTTTTGAGGAGTCTAACCACCAGATCTGCCATCCCTTCGCCGAACTTGAGTATCACGTTTCCGATGAAGCCATCACATACCACCACATCGACCGTTCCCGCCATCACATCGCGTCCCTCAACATCGCCGATGAAGTTGATCGGAGCCTCCCTCAGGAGCGGTCTCGCGCCGAAGACCAGATCGTTTCCCTTGATCTCCTCGGTTCCGATGTTCAGGAGGCCTACGCGGGGGGAGGATTTACCCAGGATAAGCTCGCTGTATATGCTCCCCATGACGGCGAATTCGGCCAGGTCTTTCGGCGAGCAATCCACGTTGGCGCCGGCATCGATAACGACCGTCTGATCCCTCACGTTCGGCATCACGACCGCTATGGCCGGTTTGGTGACACCCTTGACCCTGCCCAGGATGGCCCTTGCGATGCCGTAGGCTGCACCGGTGCTTCCGGCGCTGACGAAGGCGTCGGCTTCGCCCGACTTCACCGTTCTCAGGGCAACAGCCATGGAGGAATTACGCTTATGACGCACGGCATGGAGCGGATCGTCATCCATCTCGACGACCTCATCGGCGGGAATGATCTGAAACTTCGCTCCATCCAATTCGCCGTGCCTTTTCAGTCTGGAGATCTCCCCCTCTATGGCATCGGGCTTGCCGACGAGTAAAACCTCTATGCCGTAGGATCTGGACGCCTCTATAGCTCCCTCGACGGTTGCGCCGGGGGCATAATCACCCCCCATGGCATCAACAGCGACCCTCATGACCGAGCTTTACTCTTCAGTTTCAACGTATTGTTGCCCCTTATAATATCCGCACCTGGGGCATATCCTGTGGGGCATCTTGGGCTCATGGCAGTTAGGACAGATGGAAAGCGATTTACGCGGAAGAGCGTGGTGGCTCCGGCGCATCCTCTTTCTGCTCTTTGAAGTTCTCCTCTTCGGAACTGCCATCTTCGGAAAACCTCCCTTCTATTTGATCAGGTCCGCCAACACTGCGAACTTGGAGGATTTCAACCTCTCCTTCTCCTCACAATCGCAGTCGAAGTAGTTTCGATTTTGGCCGCAGTATGGGCAAAGTCCTTTACAGTTCTCGTCACACAGGGGCCAGAGAGGTATCTCCAGGACGATGTATTTCCGGACGTCATCGGCTATGTTTATCACCTCTTCCCTATACCGGCTTATTCCCTCGGCCTCGTCCTGAAACTCGTCCACCATCTCCCCCTCTTTAAGGGGACAATACTGGAGCTCGAAATGAGCGTGAAGCTTCTCCTCGAAAGGCTCCAGACACCTCCTGCACTCCTGTATGACGGTGAAATCAACATCGAACCTCGCAAAGACATCCTCTCCCTGTCTGAAGGCCTGGACGTGCACCTTGATAGGGTTGAGGAACTTCGTGTCGTCGAAGAACAGCTCCAGTTCCTCGTAACGACATTCGAAGTCCATCTCCTTAAAGCCGTTTTCCTCGATATCCTTAAGCTTGAACCTGAGGTTACTCCTCTTTTTTGCCGAGTTCGAAAGCATCGTGTATAGCCCTTACCGCCTGATCGGCGAACTGTTTTTCGATCACGCAGGAGATCTTTATCTCCGACGTGCTTATCATCTGTATGTTGATCCCACAATCGGCCAAAGCTTTAAACATCCTCGCCGCCACGCCGGCGTGACTTCGCATGCCTATTCCCACGGCCGAGACCTTTGCGACGTTCCTGTCCCAGACCACCCCTTTGAAGTTCAGCTCCTCCTTCAATCCCTTGACCACCTCTATCGCCTTATGTAGCTCGGTTTCGGCGACGGTGAAGGACATATCGGTGATCCCTTCGATGCTGGCGTTTTGGATGATCATATCCACGTTTATGTTGTTCGCCGAGAGGGTCTGGAACACCTTGGCGGCGACGCCGGGTCTATCCGGCACGCCGATGAGCGATATCTTCGCCTGATTCTTATCGGCCGCCACCCCGCTGACCACAATGTCTTCCATCATCTTGGTCTCTCCTATAACCCTTGTCCCTTCGTCATCCGAAAACGTCGACCTCACCCTGAGGGGAACGTTGAACTTCCGAGCGAGCTCCACGGAACGGGAATGAAGCACCTTCGCCCCCAAACTGGCCAGTTCCAGCATCTCCTCATAGGAGATGACGTCGATCCTCCTGGCATCTCTTACTATCCTCGGATCGGCGGTATATACCCCATCCACGTCGGTGAATATATCGCAGACCGATGCCCCCAGGGCAGCTGCCAATGCGACGGCGGTCGTGTCAGACCCGCCGCGACCGAGCGTGGTTATATGGCCGTCCATCGTCACACCCTGAAACCCCGCCACAACCACTATCTTCCCCTGCCTGAGGGATTCCATGATCCTATCCGTGTTGACATGCCTGATCCGGGCCTTGCTGAAGGAGCTGTCGGTGATTATGCCCACCTGGGGACCGGTGAGTGAGATCGCCTCATGTCCCAACTCGTGTATCGCCATCGCCACCAAAGCGATCGAAACCTGCTCCCCCGTCGCAAGCAACATGTCCATCTCCCTTTCGGGGGGATTGGGTGAGATGGATTTGGCCAGGGCGATCAGCTCGTCCGTCGTCTTGCCCATAGCCGAGACGACCACCACCACATCATGCCCCTGTTCCTTGGTACGGACGATCCGATTTGCCACATGCTTTATCTTTTCGGCATCGGCCACCGATGAGCCACCGTACTTTTGGACTATAATCCCCATTTTCCCCTACTCCCGATTTGATAGGAACCAGTCCATCAGCTTCCAGCCTTCCTCAAAGCGGAGATCGCTCCGCGATGCCTCCTCCTCGCAGAAGCTTTTAAAGCCGTTGTGTTTTATCCCAGAGCCGCAGGCTGCAAACGGCACCGTCCCGTGCCTGTGGGTTCTCATGGAGATCGGCGTGAAGTGATCGGTCATGATCATTATCCTGTAATCGCCGAATCCTTCCATACCTTTCAGCAGAGTTCCGACAACCTTTTCGTCCACCTCCTCAATCGCCCGTATCTTCAGCCGGAGGTCTCCCTCATGCGATGCCTCATCCGGAGCTTCGATATGTACATAGACCAGATCGTTCTCCTCAAGGGCCCTGAGGGCATATTCGGCCTTCGCCCTGTAGTCCGTATCCACATATCCGGTCGCCCCCGGCACCTCTATGGGTCTCAATCCGGCATATATGCCGATCCCCTTTATGAGATCCACGGCGGAGATAACCGCCCCGTTCAGCCCATATCTCTCCTGGAACTTCGGCATCCTCGGAGCTCTCCCCTGCCCCCACAACCAGATGCTGTTTGCGGGATATTTCCCCTCAGCGATACGTCTGACGTTGACTGGGTGATCTCTGAGCACCCTCCACGACCACCTTATCAATTCGTTCAACACATCGGCCCCTTCCCCTTCAGGCAGATACTCCTCAAAGGGCTCTCCCATGATGTCGTGGGGCGGCGTGGTCCTCGCTCCCTCCTTCCCCTCCCTCCAAACCATCAGATGTCTGTATTGTGTGCCCGCGTAGAAGGAAATTATACTTTTGTATCCCGTTCCTTTCAAGGCTTGAGAGAGCGACTCTATGATCCTGGTCGCCTCCTGGGTGGTTATACGCCCCGCGCTGTAATCCCTCAGTATGTTCCCCTCCAGGGTGACGAGATTGCATCTGAAGGCCACATCCCCCTCGGAGAGCTTAACGCCGATGTTCGCCGCTTCAAGCGGACCTCTGCCGGTATAGTACAGATGGGGATCATATCCCATTATCGTTAAGTTTGCGACATCGCTTCCCGGGTGCATGTCCCGGGGTATGGTAATAGCGTTTCCCAAACTCCCCCTCTGGACTATCCGATCGAAGTTCGGCGTATCGGCGGCCTGGAGCGGCGTGCGACCGCCGAGCGAATCGATCCTCTCATCCGCCATTCCGTCGCCGATCACTATCGCGAATTTCATCCCTTTTCCTCCGAGATCTTACGTTTAAGGGTTTCATAAAGCGATCTTATGGCGTTGTACACCTCATCCGAACCGATATACATGAAGATCTCCTGTGCTTTTTCCTCATCGTAGATGTGAACTATCTCATTACGCTTCCTCACGATTTCAGAAAATATCTCCTCATTCTCCTCAGGTATAAGTCCTTCTTTAAAAGCCTCTTTGAAGCATCTCAGCGGTGAGTTAACCTCTATCCCTAGACCTCTCAGGTATTCACGTAACGACTGCCACATGGATTCATAGGTATACTCAAACCTCTTCGTGGTGACCTCGATGAGCAGTTCCTTTGAGAGGAAGCTGAACAAAGCCGGGGTTTTCACGACCTCTTCATATTTTCTAAAAGCCCTTTCAAATCTTTCAAAAGTCCTTCTGAGTTTATCCATACAACCCCCTCATCCAAGACCCTTCTTATCAGGTCGCTATGCACGTCGGCAAGATCGACGAGATCTATCTCTCTGAGCGTGTGAACCTCCTCATTCAGGGTCTCCTGCAGATCAACGAATAGATCGCTCTCCAATCTTCTCCCCGCGAATACGGCTATATCTATATCGGAGATCCTGTCCGTTTTACCTCTGGCGAAGGAGCCGAACAGGATAACCAGTTTTTCGCCCGGCAGACGCCGATTTATAACTTCTATGATCTCCCGTTTGACCTTCTCCGATAGCATCATAAGATTTCCAGTTTCTCCACCACGGCCTCCTCATCGGCCGGCAGCACGATGGGTTCAGCGGCGGAGGCTATGGCCCTATCAGGATCTTTCAGCCCGTGTCCGGTAAGCACACATACCACCGTCTCACCCCTTTTGAAAAAGCCTTTCCGGGCCAGCTTGATCACCCCCGCGACTGAGGCGGCGGAAGCCGGTTCAACGAAGACCCCTTCCAGCGATGCGAGCATCCTATATGCCTGAAGTATCTCGTCGTCCGAGACCGTATCTATGAGCCCGCCCGATTCATCCCTGGCGGCCTCGGCGTATTTCCAGCTTGCGGGGTTTCCTATTTTGATCGCCGTGGCGATCGTCTGTGGGTTTTTAATCGGGTAACCTCTGACTATCGGCGCCGCTCCCTCCGCCTGAAACCCGATCATCTTCGGCAGGGAATCGATCCTGCCCGCCGCCTTATACTCCTTATATCCCTTCCAGTAGGCGGTGATGTTCCCCGCGTTGCCGACGGGGATGGCGTGATAATCCGGAGCCCTTCCGAGCTGATCGCATATCTCGAAGGCTCCCGTCTTCTGTCCCTCGATCCTATAAGGGTTGATCGAATTAACCAGCGTTATCGGGTACTTGGAGGTTATGGATCGAACAAGGCTCAGAGCGTCATCGAAGTTCCCCTCGATGGCGATAACCTTAGCTCCGTGTATGAGCGCCTGAGCGAGCTTACCCATGGCGATGGCGCCTTTGGGGATGAGCACGGCGGCGGTTATACCGGCCCTCGCCGCATATGCTGCTGCTGAGGCGGACGTGTTGCCCGTGGAGGCGCACATGACCGCCTTGGCCCCCTCCTCGACGGCCTTCGATACGGCCACCGTCATACCCCGATCCTTGAAAGATCCCGTCGGGTTCGTCCCCTCATACTTCAGGTATAGCTCGATCGGCGCCCCTATAGCTTCCCTGAGCCTACCCGCCTTTATGAGCGGTGTGTTTCCCTCGTTAAGCGTGATCACTGGGGTGGAGTCGCTCACCGGCAGAAACTCCCTGTAAGCCTCTATAACCCCTCGCCATACCTTCATCTCTACTCCTCCATCTCGACCCTTATGACCATGCTTTTCGCCCTGACCACGTCAAGCCGATCTATCTCCTCCATCGCCTGTCTCATCGCCCTCTCACTGGCCTTGTGCGTCATCATCACCAAGTAAACTGACTCCTCGTCATAGCTCTCCTTCTGTATGACGGAGGCGATGCTGATATTATGTCTTCCGAGGATGCCTGAGATCTGAGCCAGCACGCCGGCCCTGTCGACGACGATATATCTGACGTAATATCTGCTTTCACACTCCTCTATATCCATCACGTCGATCTTCGGCGAATCGGGTCTCCAGCAAAGGGGGATATGGGGCGGCGCTTTGGAGATGATCCTTCGGGCTATATCGACTATATCGGCTGTTACGGCGCTCGCCGTAGGCATCCTACCGGCCCCTTGGCCGTAGAACATGGTTGCTCCCACAGCATCTCCCACAACATATATCCCGTTGAAAACCCCTCTGACGCTCGCTAGCATGCTCTTTTGAGGAAGCAACGTGGGGTGAACCCTGACCTCCGCCCTGCCGTCGTGGAACTTTGAGATGGCGAGGAGCTTGATCACATATCCCAACTCGCCCGCATACTGTATATCCTTGGGCGTAACCTTCGTGATCCCCTCGACGTAGACGTCATCCAGCTTGACCTTTCCGCCATAGGCAAGGGAGGAAAGGATCGTTATCTTATGAGCGGCGTCGTACCCCTCCACATCATACGTGGGATCGGCCTCGGCATAGCCGTTGCGCTGGGCCTCGCCGAGGGCCTCCTGAAAATCGCTTCCTTCCTCGGTCATCTTGGTGAGGATGTAGTTCGCCGTGCCGTTTATGATTCCGTAGATCGATCTGATCCGGTTGGCCAGCAACCCTTCACGCAGGGATTTGATGATGGGTATCCCCCCGCCGACGCTGCCTTCGAAATACAGGTTGACGCCCGCCTTATATGCTTCGGAGAAAAGCTCAGATGCGTGTTGAGCCAGCAGGGCCTTGTTGGCCGTCACCACATGCTTCCCGCTGCGGATCGCCTTCAATATGAAGCTTTTCGCCGGCTCTATGCCACCTATGAGCTCGATGACCACATCTATCTCCGGATCGTTTAAAACCACCTCGGCATCGGTGGTCAGCATGGATCGATCGACCTGTATACCTCTGGGCGTCGAGATATCCAGATCGGCTATCCTGACGAGCCTGATAGGCACTCCCACCTTCTCCTCGATCAGATCAGGCCTTTCGAGCAATATCCTGGAGACCCCGACCCCGATGGTTCCCCATCCTATAAGACCGACCTTCACCTGTTTCACTTTACCCCTTCACCTCATACCTTAAGGTTTTGTCAGCACATATCTCTTGAACCCCAGATTTTCCCTCATCCTTTCGGCGAACTGTTTCGCTTCAGACCTGGTATTGAAGTATCCCACGAAAACCCTATGAAAATTATTTCGGTACTTCACCCTCGCCTCATATCCTTTCCCCCTTAACTCCTCAGCCAAGTTGGAGGCCCTTTCAGGTGAGATAAAGGCTCCCAATTGGATCGTGTAACCTTTACTTGCACTTGGAGGCTGGGGACGAGGTGTTACCTTCACCTCCTCACGCGGTTTCGGTTGTGCCGGTTGCTGACCCGCCTGTTGACGAGTAGATGTCGGACGGGCAGGAACAGGCAGGTTTGGCACTTGATCTGGAGGTGAGATGGCCGTTCCGGCGCTCGGCTTGGTTCTATCCTCCATCCGTCCGACCCTGACCCCTATCTCGAAGGAGAGGAGAACGGCGAGAAGAGAGGCGATGATAACTCCTAGGAGATGGCCGTTTGAAAGCTTCCCTGTTTGAATCTGCATGGGTTCAAGCCTTTGGGGAGGATTAAACCGGGATATCCCGTATACAAAATTGGTCGGGGCGACTGGATTTGAACCAGCGACCACTTGAACCCCATTCAAGTGCGCTTCCGGACTGCGCCACGCCCCGACCTGTCCCGATCACACAAATAAATATAGCATTCATCCGAGATTATGTCAAGTCGGTGAACCAGGATGATACACTAAGGTATCCCAATGCCATAACGAACGCCTACGGGAAAGGTGGTCGTTATAGGAACTTCCAGGCGACCTCCTTCGCTATAGCCGCCCACTCCTTAAGCCGATCAGGTCTGCCGTTTAAAGTCTGCAGTTCCCTTAAGGCGATCTGTATATAACACCCCTGAGCTATCCTCAGCCCCTCCTCCAGATGGAAGAAAGGCGGATTCCTCAGTCATCGTCGAAGGAGAACCGGCTTGGAGGGATGAAAAGGCGCTCACCGGGGTCAAAAACAATAGAAAGGCTGAAAATCCCATTCGAAGGGTTTATCCCCTGAGAATCCCGCAGCTTATCTCTTAACCTCTCCCCATGTCGTCGTCAATTTACCGGGAGGACTTACGCCCAGACTCGTTTTCAATCCACCCTCCATTATCTCCTTTATCTCCCCTTCATCCAAAGCG
>CAZHVH010000023.1:0-18235 GCA_964535855.1 uncultured bacterium | reverse complement strand
TATGAGGGTCATCCAGGACTGTGGTATCTGATCCTAACCCCTTTCAGCAAGCTGCACCCCGCTATTGAAGTCCGTCAAGCGTTGTGGTATCATGTCTATACCTAAATCCGCAAGAAGCTAGGAGGAGAGGTGATGGAGAAAACGGGGAGTCTCGCTCTAGCCTGTTTCATCCTCCTCGCGGTAACCCTTGGGCCGGCAATAGGCCAGGATTGGCCGACATATCGTCATGACGGCGCTCGAAGTGGGGTTACCTCCGAGGAGGTGAAGGTTCCGCTTTACACCCAATGGGTTTTCAAGCCCATCCATGCCCCGAAACCGGCTTGGCCGCCGCCGGCTGAGGAGCTTCCCAGGATGCATTCCGACAACGCCTATCATGTGGCGGTCTCCGACGGGATGGTCCTCTTCGGCTCGTCCGTCGAGGATAGCCTCTACGCTATAGATGCCCGAACGGGTGAGATCCGCTGGACCTTCCCCGCCGAGGGCCCCATACGCTTCGCCCCGACGATCTGGAAGGACAGGGTGTACTTCGGCTCGGACGACGGATACGTATACTGTCTAGAGATGAAAGACGGAAAGCTCATCTGGAAATACAGGGCGGGTCCCAGCGATGAGAGGGTAATAGGAAACGGCAGGATGATATCACGATGGCCCGTGAGAACGAGCGTGCTTGTGGAGGAAGGAGTGGTTTATTTCGGAGTTGGCCTTTTCCCCTATGAGGGGATCTACATCTGTGCGCTGAAAGCCGATGACGGCTCGGTGCTGTGGAAGAACGATACGATAGGGGATCATCCCTATGAGCTGAGCTTCGGCGGCATATCGCCTCAAAGCTACCTCGTTGCCTCCAAGGATATCCTCTACGTGCCTTCGGGCAGGGCGATGCCAGCCGCCTTCGATAAGAAAAGCGGGAGGTTTCTCTTCTACTGCCCTCCCGGCGGCAAGGAGGGTGGGACGTGGGCGCTCGTCGAGAACGGCCAGCTGATAGCCGGTGTGGAGAAATCGGGCACCCCGGTCAAGGTGGCCTATGACGGGAGGACAGGCAAACGAAAGGGGGACGTGTACGCGTGGTTCCCGGGGCTGGACATGGTCGTCACACCCGACGTCGCCTATACGGTGACGGATGAGGGGATTCACGCCGTAGCAAGGGCAGCATATCCCCATATCAGTCAGAAGCTGAACGATATAAGGGCCGAGAGGAAGAAGCTGGCCGGGATGATATCCGACCTGAGAAGGAAGGCGCTGGAGGTGGATGATATATTCGGCAGGGAGATCGAGGATCAGATAGACGCTCTGATGCGCAGGATAAACGAGCTGGCGGATGAGGAGGAGAGAAACCTGAAGTCCATCGCCTGCAAATGGCAATATCGCCGTAAAGGGCTTTATACCCTGATCCTCGTCGGTAACACGATCTTCGCCGGAGGAGATGGAATAGTGGTCGCGGTGGACGCCAAAACGGGAAAGGAGATATGGAACGGCGAGGTAAAGGGCAGAGCCTATGGACTTGCCGCATCGGACGGAAGGCTGTTCGTCAGCACGGATAAGGGATATATCTACTGCTTCGGCGGTGAGAAGGTTTCCAGGAGCAAGGTGATCGTGCCTAAGGTCGTCCAACTGCCCAGCGGCGAGGTCGACGAGATAGCCGTCGAGGTGCCGAGGACGAATGAGATCATGCCTGATCTCGTTCCCTCCCCGTATCCCGATGACGATCTGACCTCCCTCTACGAGGCCGCCGCCGAGGGGATAGTGAAGGAGACAGGCATCAAAAAGGGATACTGTCTCGTGCTCGGCTGCGATATCGGTCGGCTGGCTTACGAACTGGCCAGAAGGACGGATCTGAGGATCATAGGGATCGAGAGGGACCTCGAAAAGGTCAAGGTGGCGAGGGAGAAGCTGGAGGCCGCGGGGTTATACGGCTCCAGGGTTGTGGTTAGAAGCTGGGATCTATCCTCGCTTCCCGCCTATTTCGCAAACCTGATCGTCTCGGATATCTCCTCGGAGACCTCCGGCGAGACGATGAGATATCCTCCTGAGGAGATGTTCCGGCTTTTAAGGCCCTGCGGAGGTGTGGCGATCTTCGGCCAGCCGGTCTCCGAGGTCATGAAAACGCTTGATCTAGAAGCGCTGCTTGAATGGCTGAAAAGATCCGGGGCGCCGAAACCTGATGTGATCCGCCGAGACGGGATCTGGGTGAAGGTGATTCGCGGAAAGCTGGAGAGAGCCGGAAGCTGGACCCATCTCTACGCCAACCCAGGTAACACCGCCTGCTCGGACGATCAACTCGTCAAAGCACCGTTTGAGATCCTATGGTTTGGCGAGCCGGGGCCCAAGGGGATGGTGGAGCGCCACGCCCGTGCTGCCGCGCCGCTTTCGATCGACGGCCGACTCTTCGTCCAGGGCGAGGAGACGATCCGATGCTACGACGCCTACAACGGCACGCTCCTGTGGAGCAGGGAGATACCGGGAGCTGTAAGGGTGAGGGTGGATGTCGACGGAAGCAATTTGGCGGCGAGCGAGGATGCCCTCTATGTGGCCGCTAAGGATAGATGTTATCGCCTAGATCCCGCCACGGGCGAGATCGTCCGCACCTACGAGCTGCCTCCGTCCGAGGATGGGAGCCCTCGTAGGTGGGGATATGTGGCCTGTGTGGGGAATATCCTCCTCGGATCGGCCGCGATGCCTCTTAAAGCGGAGTATGCCGCTATCTGGAAGGAGTTCGTGAAGGACGGGAGATGGAAAAGCCCAGATGAGATACCCTCCGAATTCAGGGCGATCTACCAGTCCTTCATATCGAGGTACCCCATCCCGGATGAAAGGGCGCGGTCAGCGCTTCAGAGGGGAGGTTACCTCTGGCATCCGATGGCCGACTTCCCGCCCTGGGGCAGCCAGAGAAGCCCGAAAGGGGCCGTCACCGGGAGAATGATGGTCAGCGACTCCGTCTTCGCCCTAAACGCCGATACCGGGGAGCTGATATGGATCCATCGGGGGAAGAGGATCGCTCATATAACGATCACCGTCGGCGATGGGGTGATCTTCCTCGCCGAAAGCTCCATCAGGCGGGATCAGAGGGAGAAGGCCCTCAGGGAGAGGAAGGAACTGGTTAAGAAGGGGATCTACGAGGAGAGCGATGAGGCTAAGCTGAAACCCGGGGATCGGGACGTAAGAGTGGTCATGGCGCTGGACCTCTCGACGGGCAGAAGGATCTGGGCCAAACCGATCGATTTAACGGGTTGTGGCGGCGATAAGATGGGAGCGGCGTATAAGGACGGGATCCTCCTGTTTTTTGGAAACTTCAGCAATCACGACAGCGGCCTATTCAGGGAAGGATCGCTGAGGTGGAGACGTATCATTGCCATATCGGCTGAAACCGGCGACGTTATCTGGTCCAGGCCCCTTAACTATCTCCGTCGCCCCCTCATCGTGGGCGATAGGATCATCGTGGAGCCTCACGCCTGCGACCTTCACACCGGAAAGATCGTAACCCGAACGCACCCTGTGACTGGCGAGCCCGTTCCCTGGGAGTTCCTCCGCCCGGGGCATAGCTGCGGCATCACATCCGCCTCTCCAAACTGTATCTTCTACCGCTCCTACAACATGGCTTTCTACGATCTCGCCGAGGACAGGGGATTGAGCTACTTCGGAGCCATCCGTCCGGGATGCTGGCTCAACCTGATATCGGCGAACGGACTGCTCCTTTTCCCGGAGGCAAGTTCGGGCTGTACCTGTTCCTTCCCGCTCAGATGTTCAGTCGTCCTTAAGCCCAGGGAGGATGGGAGATGGAAGGAATGGACGGTTTTTATCTCACACGGTCCTATGATCCCTGTCAGACACCTGGCGATAAATCTCGGCGCACCGGGAGACATGAAGGATGATGAGGGGACGTTATGGTTCTGTTATCCGCGGCCGCGGATATGGTATGGGGTGAAGTTCGACCTGAAGGAGAAGCTGATGAAGGACATGGGGTACTTCTGCCGGGATTACAGAGGCGCTCACATCGAGGGCACCGACAAACCGTGGCTTTTCACCTCAGGCGTGCTGGGCCTTTTGCGGTGTGATATCCCGCTGACCAGCGGTTCACAGGTGGAGGGAACCTACACCGTCCGACTCGGATTCGCCGCTCCGACCGGCGATCGAATCGGTCAACGGATCTTCGATGTCAAGCTTCAGGGGAAAACCGTCCTGGCCAACTTCGATATCCTTAAGGAGGCAAACACGCCGAACAGGGCCGTCATCAAGGAGTTTAAGGGGATAAAGGCCGATGATATCCTGACGATCGAGTTGGTTCCCGAATCCCCGAATCCCGATATGTCAAGCGCGCCGATCCTCAACTTCATGGAGATCATCAGGGAATAGCCAAACCACCCGGAACGAGGAACCAGGAGGGAGGAATCTCATTCTCCTCCTTCCTGGTTTCTCTCTCCCTGTTCCTAATCCCCTTTAATCCTCCCCCACGTGGTGGTCAACTTGCCGAAGGCGGAGACCGCCTTTGTGGGCGCCAATCCAGCCATGACCTCCTTAATCTGCTCCTTGCTGAGGGCCACGTTGAAGATGGCCACCTCGTCCAGAACTCCTCTGAAGCGGCTATCCGGATCGGGCTTGCTGTCTTTAAATCGCCCGCCGATGAGAACGGGCGTGACGGTATCCGTGTTTTGAGCGCCTCGCTTCTGATCGATGTCGAACTCGCCGTCGACGTATATCCTCATCTTCTCGCCGTCATATGTTATGGCGACGTGGGAGAACTCGCCGGGCGTCACCGGTTTCGTGCCGCTCAACCCCCATGGCGCGACCTCCCTGTGGAACGTGACAGTCCCCCCGCCTCCGATGGATAGGATATACTCGCCTATTATGTGACGGTTGAACTTGGTGACGACGTATCCGCCGCCCTGACTCTTCACCCAGGCTGTTATGGAGAAGGGCTTCGTCCCACCGAACGAGAGCTCCACCGCCGAATTCTGTACCTCGAAATACTCCACCCCTGTGAACTCAAACGCCTTGCCGTACTTCCCGCTAACCCAGTTCGGCGCTCCGTCCTTCAGGATGGCGTCGTGTTTATTGCCTGAGCTATCCAAGGCCTCCTTGCCCGCCCCCTCATCGAAGAGCCAAAGCCCCACGATGGTCTTCGGGTCGATCTCAGCCCAGCCTGACGCCACGATCATCAGGCTGAGGGCTGTCAGTGTAAGACATAGGATTATCCTCATTTTTATCCCCCCTTTTTCTCATAATTCGGCAAAACCACCTGACGGCTCTGGACGTGCCTCACGAAGGCCTCGGCGAATCTGCAGCCACACTCCATCCCCCTGAACTCCTCCATCCTGCCGTGAGACCTGTCATACCAGGACTCTACCCCTTGGCTAACGTGTGCGAGGCAGGCGGCGCGTTTTTTCTCCCTCACCTCCGTTATATCCACATAGTCGGTCGGATGGAAATTCTGGGTTTGGCTTCCCGTCATGACCTCGTAGTAGTAGAGGGCCGCCTTCTTACCTGATCTCAACCAGGCATCGTACGTGAGGAGCGAACAGATCCGGTGATCCCTATGGGTGTCTATGGGCCAGTGGGTGAAGATGACATCAGGATTTTCCCTCTCGATAATCGCCTGGAATTCGGCATACCGATCGGAGTTCAGCTCGCAGCTTCCGTTGATCTGGCCGACGAAGATCGCCCTGCAGCCCAATATCTCACAGGCCTTCAACGCCTCTCTCGTTCGGATCTCGGCGGCCTCTTGATGGGATTTGCCGGCGATCCCGGCCTCGCCCCTTGTGAGGTAAACTGCCACGACCTCATGGCCCTGCTCGGAGTATAGGGCCATAGTGCCGCCACATCCTGTCTCGGGATCGTCCGGATGGGCTCCACAGACAAGAATCTTAAGCTTCCCCTCAGACATCGCCATCACCCACCGTTTGATCAGTCTTTGGGTGGATCTCCCCAGTCGGGGACCTCCAACACCTCGCCGCCCCTCAGAGCGGATTTATGGGCCATGACGCCCGCGGCCATATATCTGACCGCCTCCCATGCGTTGACCGCCGGCAGACGCTCATGAGCGACGGCATCCACGAACTCATGCACCAGATAGGCGTGTGAGCCGCCGTGCCCGCCGTAGATGCTCCTTCCTCCCCCCGCTTCCTGAAACGCTTCCACGACCTCCTCAGGCAGCGGATCTCGCATCTCCTCCACGCTGATGACGGTATATCCGTGGAGGTCGAACCATTTGTTCTCGCCCCAGCCTGGATCAGCCCCGTAGAAACATCCCTTCGTCCCGTAGATGTTGAACATCTCCCTGCCCGGAAGGCCGATCTTGCGATACTCGCATATCCTCATGGTAGCGCCGTTGCTCATGTAGAAGAGGGCGGTCTCATCGGCGAAGGCTGCCTCATCGGACATATATCCTTCATATCTTTCCGGCTTCCATCCCCACGCGCACACCTTCTTCGCGTGCGCCTTCATGACGGACATGGGCCCGGAGACCGAATGGGTGGGATAATGCATGGGCCCCCCGATTATGCCTCGTTCCAGATATCTCTTCCTCCTCTCAAGCCACTCCCTGCCGGCTTTGCCCGAAAGCCTCCTTCGGGCGACCTCCCTGAGCCCATGTTCTATGTCGTGGAAGTACTCACCCTCGGCAAAGACGAACTCGCCGAACGCCCCTTCCGCCGCCCTCCTGCGACAATACATGGTTTGCGGTCTGTAGTACGTGGTCTCGCCGAGCATATAGAGCATGCCCGTTTTTCTGCATGTCTCTATGATCTTATCGCACCAGTCGAGGATCTCATCCCCGTCCGGCAGCATCACGACGGGAACGGCGCTGTAGACATGTTTGCCGGCTTCCATCGCCCTTACCGCCTGCTCGGCGTGCAACCACGGCTGTGTGATAATGACGAGGGCGTCGAAATCGGCTTTAAGGATGTCGTCGAGGGAGTAGTAGGCGTCCGAGGGATTGAATTTGTCCTGTAAAAATGGGTCTTCGGCGAACCTTTTAACCCTATCCGGCTCGAGGTCGCAAAGCCCTATCCTGTCCACGAGCGGATGTGCCTTGAAGAGCCTTACGAAGGCCGAGCCGAAAGCCCCAAGTCCCACTAAACCCAAGCTGATTCCCATGGTTTCACCTCCATATTTTATTTCGCTCATATTATCGCAGAGTGGAGCAAGGATTTGAAGGGGTAGAAATGCTTATTTCCCAGTGCTGCAAGGAGACCGGAAACCGGAGACCGGACTACATCTTTTCTCCCGGTCTCCCGTCTCCGGTTTCCCATTCATAGATAAACGCCACACCCATTTCCTCATTCCTTGCTTCGACGTTGGACGTCTAATCAACCACCAGAAAATCACCCTGATCCACGACCAGCTCCACCTCAGGGATGCCCTCCTTACGCCGAATCGGCAGAGGGCCACGACGCACGCTGAGAACGCTGGTCGCTTGAGGCAGTCCGATCAGCCTTACGTTTACACGCACCGGCTTGTTTCTGAAGCTGATAAGCGTGACGATCGGCCCGTGAGGGCCCTCCTGAAGCGTCGCCTCCACCAGCGGATCGGAGACTATCACATCCCTTCGGACATTCACCCACCTAAGAGGTCGAGTGATGAATCGCCTCACGTCCTCCGGGAAATCCTCAGGGAGATCCCTCCCCCTCTCGATCATAGCCGAGCGAAGATAGGCGAGTCCCGCCAGCCCTCCCAGCAGCAGCACTCGCCCCTTTTCGACCTGCCGCATCACACACGCTGCTGAACCGTCGGTGTATCTGCCAACCACCTGAGCCCCAGAGGAGGGAATGAGGATATGTCTATAACAGAGGACCGGTAGGCTCTCCAGGGCGTCAGAGAGCTCGCCGCTGAGATGTATGGTGTCCAGCGGTTTCATCTCCGGCAGGTCGGACTTAGGACCTATGGAGCGTATGGGACGTTCCAGCCTCGCCCCCCTCAGCCCATAAAGCTCATACATACGCTTTATGGGCGAACGGTATTGGTTCAGCAGGCCGCCTCCACCCTCAGCGACCAGAACCCCGCCGTTTTGCACCCATCTCACCAGATTGGGGACCGCATCCTCCAGCAGCTCCTGACCCACCATATAAAGCACCTTATAGCGATCGAGCATTCCGTCGGCCACATCCTCATCCGTTATCAGGTCAACGGGATATTGCGCGTGGCGCAGGGCGAGCCAAATCGCCTTACGCTCGTGATTGTCCACGTTCAATTGAGCCCAATAGAGGCGATCATCATGTTTCTGCTGAGGATCGGCTAGCAGATCCTCCGTATCCCATACGTCCGAGGCGATGGAAAGCAGGATGGCGACCTCCGCCGGGCGCATACGGGCATGATAGAGCCTCTCATCGACCTTCTTCACGTCTCCCGTTATGCGGTGGATCGCTCGGAAGGTGTCTTTGCTCATGTAGAAGTCTATGTAATCGCATGTTCCGAAAGCCTGATGATAAATGCAGAAGTGATCGATCACCTTAGCCTGATGTCCCAAAGCGAAATAGTTCATCCTGAGGAAATGCTCCGCCGTCTCACCGGGATCTGGAATGGTGTAGAAACAGAAGGGGGAATTATGATAGTCGGCGGCGTGACGCAGGGCGTCGAGGAGAAAACCGTAGCTCTGGGGGGTAGGTTCCGGCACCTGCCACCACCAATCCTCTGACCACGGCATCGTCATCCCGCCGTCGCGGAACATATCGATCCATTTGCGCACATCGGGCCAGACTGAGAGATGCGGGCTGTAGTTGGCTCCCGTCTGAATCCCAGGCGGGAAGCATCTTTTGGCCTGCTCGGTTATCCTGGATAGCTCCCGCGTCCAAAGCCGATATCGAAACACGGCTGCCTCGTAGAACAGCTTGGGTTTCTCAGGCGGGAGCGGCCCGGATAAGTGCACGAACCTCCATCGCTCCTCAGGCGGCACCGCTTTGGCAGCCTCCTCATCCTCCGGTCGAACGAAATCGAGCGGATCGAAGCCCCGTTCCCTCAGGTAGGAGACGAAGGCCGCGTCCTGCTCCTCGGGCGACATGCTGAGGGATAACTCGATCTCGTCCCCGAAATTGACAAACCTGACGTAATCCCAGAGGCCGGAGCGTTTCAACTCATCGGATACCCTTGCTAAATCCCCTTTGCTCACGATTTTAGCCGGGATCGGCTTGATGCCGAGGGCCTCAATCGCCTTCACGTCCTCCTCGTCGGATGCGTACTGCGTCAGATTGTTGTATCCAAGTCGTATGAGTATCTCCGTCTGCATCTTCTGCAGGCGGGTCGGGTTTTTGAACGTCACCTGTGCCTGATGGCAGATGAAATGGATCTTCTCCGGCATACCCGGATGTTCCCCATAGCTTTCGATCCATCTCAACTGCCGCTCCGCCGCCTCCTCAAGGGTGTAGATCTCCTCGCTTATGGATGGATCGACGGGGATCAGAAGGCCCAACGTCGGCAGCCGCGGCGGTCTGCCGAGCCATGTCGAATAGCCTATAAACGTGGGATGAGGATCGTGAATCTCGATCCTGCGCACAAGCCGTTTATCCTCTCCTCTGGCGATTTCAACGGTGATATGAAGCTCATCCGAGCGGGGTACCGTCATCGAGCCCAGGAACACGGGGGAGAGGTAACAGGGGGAACCGCTGAAGAGCGGGGATCTGCTCATATGAGGGCCGAGGTCAACCCAATCGCTCCTCTCCCCGGGATTCAGCCATTTATCCTCTGAAGGAGTCTCTCCATACTCCCCATCCCGAGCCAAGAAGAGGACATCGCCCCACCAAGGCGGACGATTGGGGTTGAAATAAACCCTCACACACAGCTTATGTCCCGTTCCGGACGGATTGGTGACTCGGAGATACCACACGCCGGGCTCCAGCCGCTCATAGGTCTGGGATGAGAAGATCAAAGTCGTTAGGAGAAGCGCTATCATGTATCACCTCTCCGGATGATACCCCCATCCGGCGGGGATTATTGAATAACCTCGGTCTGTTCCACCTAGAATCCTTTGTGCTTGATCATTAGATAGGCTACGACGAGGATAAAGGCCCAATAGAAAAGGAAAAGCACCTTTAAATACAACAATTTGCCGGATTCACTCAATATATCCAGCCCGATGAAGGCAAAGGTGAGAAGGATGAGCGGTATCATCAGGTTGAGCTTCCGGATCATAGCCACCGCGGCGCCGAAAACCCCGACGAGCAACCCCGTCGTCAGCACTTCGATCGGTATCCGGTTAAACCCATTCCTTCCGGCGAAGATCAACATCGTCGCCATTATGATGGAGCCGAGCCCCAGAGGTGGAAGGGCCAGATCGTTTATCCTATCCCAGGAAGGCATTTGAAGCCTCTCGTTGATGAAGACCAGGGGCAGAAAGGCCACGAGAAATCCCTGTAAGGTAAACGGAAAGTTGACGATGCTCAAGTTAAGGAGCATGGAAAGTTTGATCTGATTAGGGAATATCGATAGATAGTAGGAGGAGATTATCGCCCCCGACGAAATCGAGGCAACGCTCATCACAGGTAGCACCCAGATCTTCCTGAGACATATCATCAGGAGACAAGCGGCCAAGGCCGGCGTTCCCCCCAGCAGGACAGCCGTTGATATCTTCCCCGCGCTGAGAAAGAGATAAACCATGGCAAACATCGCCGGAAGAAGAGGGAAGGAAATCCCTGTAGACAGGAGATAATTACGCAGAAACTTCTGGGGGTCCTTTGGAGGGGAGGTTGCTCCCGTATCGGAAAGCTGAGCCGCAATTCGTCTGAGCCTTTCCTGTTGTTCCCTCTCGATGAATTCCTTGAGTTTCTCCCTATCCTGTTGCATGAATACACCTCCGATTCATAATCCGAGTGTAACACATCATCCTACCCTCGTCAAGTAGTGGGGGCGAGGCATCTTCCTCTAATGCCTCGCCCCTACTTGACGCTGATCGGCTCGCCTGAGAGGGCGGAGCGGGTGAGGGCAGATATAATCGCCACCGATCTCAATCCCAGCTTTCCGTTTACCTCCGGCTCGCGTCGGCACCGCAGGGCTTCGATGAAATCCCAAACCTCAGCGGCTATAAGTTTTCTGTCAGTCACGGTGCTTTCAAAGGAGTAACCACCGGGGCGCTCCCCGAACAGCGACGATTCGATCTCGTTTAGGTGAAAATCGGGTAATGCCTCCACCAGCTTATCCCCTTCCAGCACCTCCCTGCCGCGCTGTACCCTTACGGGTCTGCCGGAGCGATCGGGAGGACCCTCGGCTGTGCCCAGCTCGCCGAAGATCACCCTCTCCCAGCGCCCTGCTCCGGGGCTTCCGAAATGCATAACCCACGATCCCATCGCGCCGCTTTCAAACGTCAGAGTCGCCGCGAAGAGATCCTCCGACTCGACATCGATCTCCTCGACAGAGCCGTCGGGACGATGCCACAGCCGTCTCGACCAGACCTGTCGGCTCACAGCATGTATCGTATCGATGGGGCCCATCAACATCTCCAGGATGTAGGCCTGATGTATCCCTATATCGAGCGCCAATCCTCCCTCCTCTTTGGAATGCCGCCAGGGTGAGGCGAGCACCCTTCGCCCCACAGCCGACACGCTCATCTGGATGACGAAGTGCGGTCTGCCTATAAAGCCCGTTTGGATGATATGGCGCATCAGGCGGTTCATCGGATCGCGCCTGTTGTTCTCGGCGACGGCGAGTATTCGACGGTGAGATTTCGCCGTCTCGACCATTTCCCTCCCATCCTCCACCCTCACGGCCAGCGGTTTCTCCACCAGTATGTCCAACCCCGCCTTAAGCAGAGGGATGACCACCTGTGGATGTGATCGAGGTGGGGTCACGACGTCGGCGGCCTCGATCCCTTTTTCGACCGAAAGCGCCTCCTCAGCCGATCGATATACGGCGGGACGATAGCCGAGCAGCCTTTCGGCTTCATCCGCGGCACCCTGAGCGGCCTCCAGACGCAGATCACATACCGCTTTCAGATGTAGGGAGCCAGGTCTCACCCTCTCCAGTTCGGCATATCCCCTGATATGCCTCAGCCCCATCATCCCGCAGCCTATCAGGATCATCTCGACCATGCCCACGGCTCACCCCTTCCCCATGCTATCCCTTACGGCGTTTAGCAGCTTCATGAACTCGCGCATCCAGTAGGCGTTGTCCCAGAACGTGCGTGCCGTGACCAGATTGCCGTCCACCACGACCGGTTCATCCACGTAGGTCGCGCCCGAAAATTCGGCGTCATATTTGCACTTGGGCACGGTGGTCACCCGTCTGCCCCTTATCACGTCCGCAGCGGCGATGATCTCTATGCCGTGACACACGCATCCCACCGGTTTGCCCATTTCGAAGAAATGACGCACTATTCTCATCAAATCTCCGTCATATCTGAGATACTCCGGGGCTCGACCGCCTGGGATGATCAATCCCAGATACCCCTCCGGGTTCACCTCCCTGAAAGCCACGTCGCTTTTAAACAGATATCCTTTAGACTCGACCGTGATGTCCCAATCTGGAGGTTTATCGTGTATGACCAGATGATAGACCCTCCTTTCAGGAGCGGCAACCGTGACCTGATATCCATCCTCCTGTACCCTGAAATACGGGTAGAGCGTATCAGTCGCCTCGGCGCCATCCCCGATTACAAGCAGCACCTTTCCGTTCATCCCCTCACCCCCGTTTTTTCAAACGCCTCCCTCAAGGCTTCATATGAGGCTAAAGCGGTTTTATATGGGTCATATCCCTCTTTTGACCAGACCATCACGCTGACCTCCACCGTGATAAACCCCTCCCATCCGGCTTCATGCATCGCCTTGACGTATCGGAGGAGGGGTAGTTCCCCCTGACCTAGGGGGACGAGTTCGAACTTCCCGTTTAGCTTACGTACATCGGTCACATGCGTGTGAGCGGTATAAGGGAGAAGTCTGGAGACGGTCTCCTCGACCTCCTCTCCGGCGAGGTAGAAATGGATTATATCGAAGTGGAGCTTCACCGACGGGTTATCCAGCCTCTCCATCAGCCAGATCGCCCTCTCGGTCCTGTCCACTATGGCGTTGACATGCGGCTCGACGGCGAACACAAACCCTTCCTCGGAGGCGATCTCAGCGTACCCTTCGAGCAGCTTCAGCAGCTCCTCCCGTCTTTCCATCCACTCATCGCTTCTCCCTCCCACCCCCATGCTGATGACGGGATCGGGTCCGATCCCCAGTTCCTCAGCCAGTTCGGCTACCTGACGTATCAGACGTAGGTTCTCCTCATGCCTCATTCTGTCGCCCGTCAGAACGCCTCCCAGCACGAAGAGCGCCGGCACGCCCAGATTAAGGTGAGCCAGCATCTCCCTCAGCCTTTTCCTCCTGGGAGGATCGATTTGATCCGGCATGAAGTTATGTCTGGCGCTGATCGCCAGCTCGACTCCCTCGTAACCGATCTCCGCTAACATCAGCAAAGCGTCCTCGAGCGGAACCATCGGCATGGCATAGGTGCCATAGGCTGTTTTCATGCTCATCCCCCTTAACATATGGATAGGGCCATGGATAAGATACGACAACTGATCAGGGATGTCAAGGAAACGATCGATTAGCGGAGGGCAAGCCAAGGGACTTCCAATTGACATATTTCCAAACCCGTTTTATACTATGTGTATGCCCCGTGTTACCTCGTTGATCTTCGATAAGGAGGTTTTTCGATGAAGGCCGCCGTTCTTCACGGCATAAGGGACCTGAGGATAGAGGAGCTTCCCGATCCAAAGATAGAGAGGGAGGACGACGTCCTGGTCAGGATTAAAGCAGTCGGGGTATGTGGCTCGGATGTGCATTTCTACACCCACGGCAGGATAGGCGATTTCGTCGTCGAAAGGCCGCTGATCCTGGGACACGAGAGCGCGGGCGTGGTGGAGGAGGTCGGTAAAGGCGTTAAAAACCTCAAACCCGGCGATAAAGTCGCGCTTGAGCCCGGCATCCCCTGTAGAAAGTGTGAGTTCTGCAAATCCGGAAGATACAACCTCTGTCCCGACGTTCGTTTTTTCGCCGCCCCGCCGGTCGATGGGACTTTCGCGGAGTATGTCGTCCATCCAGCCGATTTCTGCTATAAGCTGCCCGATAACGTCTCACTGGAAGAGGGAGCGATGCTCGAACCCCTATCGGTGGGGCTCCACGGGGCGATCCTGGGAGGTGTGAGACCGGGCGATGAGGTTGCCATCCTGGGCTCGGGACCTATAGGCCTGATGGCGCTTCAGTCCGCTAGGGCGATGGGCGCCGGAAAGGTGATCTGCGTGGACCTTTATCCCTTCAGGCTGGATCTGGCTCAGAGGCTCGGCGCCTGTGAGACGATAAACGCGGGGGAGATGGACACGGTTGAGGCGATCATGGAGCTTACGAACGGCCGCGGCGTGGATGTGGTCTTCGAGACGGCGGGCGCCGGGATCACATCACAGCAGGCGGTCGAGATCGCCAGAAGGGGTGGTACGATCGTACACATCGGCCTCGGCTCACAGGAGGCCGTGCCGACAAATATCGTCAAGATCATCTTCAAGGAGCTGAAGCTCCAGGGCGTTCATAGATACGCTAACATCTATCCACGTGCCCTTGAGCTGATCTCATCGGGTGATGTGGACGTTAGATCGATGATCACATCCAGATATCCACTTGATAGGGTGGAGGAGGCGTTAAGGGAACCGATCGAAAGACCGGATTCGACCGTGAAGGTCATGGTGGAGATCTGATTGAACGAATGGATGGATTTGTGGGGTGGATCTCGCCCCATCTTTCACATTGGGGCTATTATTTCATCTTTTTGATGACGTTCCTCGAGACATCCATCTTCGTCGGGCTGGTCGTTCCGGGCGAAACGACGGTGATATTGGCAGGTTTCTTCGCCGCAAGCGGTATACTGAGGTTGCCGGATGTCATCTGGTGGGGCAGCCTGGGGGCTTTCATGGGGGATGTCACGGGCTATCTCATCGGCAGATACGGTGGGATAAAGCTTGCGCTCAGGTTCGGCAAGTTCATCTTTCTGCGCGAAAGGGAGATCGAGAAGGTAAAATGGTACTTTCAACGGCACGGCGGCAAAACCATCTTCTTCGGTCGGTTCACATCGTTCCTGAGGGCCTTTGCCCCCTTCGTGGCCGGGATGATAAAGATGAAGGTCGCCAAATTTCTGTTTTATGACATGTTGGGCGCAGTTTGCTGGGCCGGATTCTTCGCATCCGCCGGTTTCTTCTTCGAGGAAGGATGGGAAAGGGTTGAAAGATGGGTCGGTCGGACTGGACTTATAGCTCTGGGGTTGGCGGTGATTATTATACTCATACACCGCAAACTCCTCAAAAAGAGGTCACCGTGAAGGAAAGAATACAACCTTGCAAGATATGCGATCTGGTGGGGGTCGGGATCGTCATCCTGGACCTCGACCTCAGGATAACATCTTTCAACAGGACTTTCCCCGAGATGATAGGACGCACCGAGGTTCAACAGGGCGAACGGATCGAGAACCTGATATCCATATTCAAAAAGATCGAGGGGGATAAGTGGCTCGAGGAGGCTATAGAGAGGGTTAAAGGAGGCGAAGGACAGATCGATGATGAGGTCTTCTTCAAGCCGGCGGAGAAGGAGGCGATTCCCAGACAGGCAAAGATCAAGCTGGTGAAACCCGATCCGGATAACATCATCCTCCTGCTGGAGGACATCACCGAGGCCGTCCGGGCGGAGAGAAGGGCCATACAGGCCGAGAAGATGGCCACCATCGGAAGGCTCGCGGCCAATCTGGCCCACGAGCTCAACAGTCCGCTGGATGGGGCGATGAGATATGTGAGATTCCTGCTTGAGGACATGTATGAGGACGATCCCAGGCGAAAATATGTCTCGCGGATCAAGGACGCCCTGGAGAGAATGGACAGAACGATTAAGGGCCTCCTTTACTTCGCCAGGGGGAAAACTCAAACGCTTAAACCGGCAGATCTCAACGAGATGGTTCGCCAGACCATATCCTTTTTCGAGGACCAAATCCGAAGGAGAGGGATAGAGGTCGTCGAGGAGCTGGACGAGGAAATGCCCAGGATACTCCACCAGGACATAGAACACGTGCTGGTGAACCTGATCAAAAACGCCATTCAGGCTATGCCTGAGGGAGGGGTATTGACCGTAAGGACGAGGTTCGACAAAGGTGATCGCTCCATCATCTTTCAGGTGATCGACACGGGCGTCGGTATACCTCCGGAGATATTGCAGAACATATTCCTGCCCTTCTTCACCACCAAGGAGGTCGGGGAGGGAACGGGGTTAGGACTTTCAATCTGCAGGGGAATCGTGGAGAGGTATGGGGGAAGCATCCGAATAGATAGTGAGGTGGGACAGGGAACAACCGTCACGGTTCGAATTCCCCTTCAGACATAAATGACGACAAATGACCATAAATGACAACAAATGACTACTTTTCACGAGGTGAGCGAAAATGGCAGATGCAAGGATACTCGTGGCGGATGATGAGAAGATCGAAAGGGAAATGCTGGGTGAGATGTTACGCAGGGAAGGGTACGAGGTGGAGGAGGCCTCCAATGGATTGGAGGCTCTGGAGAAGATCGAGGGTTCCAGATTCCACGTGGTCGTCGCCGACATCAAGATGCCTAAGTTAGATGGAATGTCGCTCTTAAGGGAGATCATCCGCCGACAACTTGATACGAAGGTCATTCTGATAACCGGCTATGCGGATCTACAGGATGCTGTCGAGGCCATGGATATGGGCGCCTTCTACTATCTGTCTAAGCCGGTTGAGGATGAACAGCTTAAACACCTCATCAGACGCGCTGTGGAGCATATCGAGTTCAGACATAAAAACGACAAATGACCATAAATGACAACAAATGACTACTTTTCATGGGGTGGGCGAAAATGGCAGATGCAAGGATACTCGTGGCGGATGATGAGGAGATCGAAAGGGAAACGCTGGGTGAGATGTTACGCAGGGAAGGGTACGAGGTGGAGGAGGCCTCCAATGGATTGGAGGCTCTGGAGAAGATCGAGGGTTCCAGATTCCACGTGGTCGTCGCCGACATCAAGATGCCTAAGTTAGATGGAATGTCGCTCTTAAGGGAGATCATCCGCCGACAACTTGATACGAAGGTCATTCTGATAACCGGCTATGCGGATCTACAGGATGCTGTCGAGGCCATGGATATGGGCGCCTTCTACTATCTGTCTAAGCCGGTTGAGGATGAACAGCTTAAACACCTCATCAGACGCGCTGTGGAGCATATCGAGCTTACGAGGGAGAACATAGCCCTTCGGCAGAGGCTGGCGACACGGGACAGGTTCTACAGGTTGGTCGGGCAGAACGAGAAGATGCAGGAGATATACAAGCTGATAGAGGCGGTTGCACCGAGCAGTGCGACGGTTCTCATCCTGGGCGAGAGCGGCACCGGCAAGGAGCTCGTGGCACATGCCATCCACGAAAGCTCCCCGCGCAGCAGCGCCCCTTTCGTCAAGGTCAACTGCGGCGCATTGCCCGAAAACCTGCTCGAAAGCGAGCTATTCGGCCACGTCAAAGGCGCCTTCACAACAGCGCTCAGGGATAGGATCGGTAAGTTCGAGTACGCCGATGGAGGGACGATATTTCTCGATGAGATCGATGCCCTGCCGCCGCACCTGCAGGTCAAATTGCTGAGGGTCATTCAGGAACAGGAGTTCGAAAGGGTGGGGGATAATAAGACGATCAAGGTAGACGTTAGGATCATCGCCGCCTCAAACCGCGATCTCGAGGAGGCCGTCGAGGATGGGACGTTCAGAGCTGACCTGTTCTACAGGCTCAACGTCATCCAGATCAAACTGCCGCCGCTCCGCGAGCGAAAGGACGATATCCCTCTGCTAGTGGATCACTTCCTCAAAAAATACAGCGAGCTGAACAACAAGGAGATCAAGGGCATCACGGAGGAAGCTATGCGGATGTTGGAGGAGTATGACTGGCCCGGAAACGTGAGGGAGCTGGAGAACGTGATCGAAAGGGCCGTGGTGTTGGAGACGAAGGAGTATATCACCCCTGATTCACTCAGGCTTCCCTCCGATAGAGGCACGGAGCCCCTATCCGCCGTTGCCGCCTCAAAGGGCGTTATGAAGCTGAAGGAAGCCGTGGAGATGGCTGAGAAGGAGGCAATCCTTAAAGCCCTCCAGGCGGCCAACTGGCGCAGGATGAAGGCCGCCGAGCTCCTAGGTATCAACCGGATAACCCTCTATAACAAGATGCGACAGTACGGGATAACAGAGGAAAAGGGGTGATGTTCAAGAGGTTTGAAAGCTTCAAAACCCGATCCGCCGTCATATGCCGA
>CAZHVH010000022.1:15532-18552 GCA_964535855.1 uncultured bacterium | reverse complement strand
TTCGACTCTCGACCATCTTAACCTCAACCTAAACCTTAACCTGTTTTTGCATCCCGCTACACTCAGCGATAATATGAGCGTGGTATTAAGTTATAACTCAAAGAGGCGGTATATACAAGATCGGCTCACTCCCATGGCTTGAGGATTATCTTGGCGCATTTATGCGAGGCGGATATCTCAAATGCCTCCTGTATCCTGCTCATCGGTATGACGTGGCTTATGAGCAGATCGATAAGGGGCGATCGCTGGATCACCTTCATGATGAGCGGGAAATCGGCCAAATTATAGTGCCACGATCCCACGACGGTAAGGCCCTTTCGGATCATGTCGGGGCTGACCCTGATTTTCAGCTCAGCGCCGCACTCTCCTACGAAGGCCACCCTGCCTCTCCTTCGGGTGGCGTCGATACAGAACCGTTCCGCGATCACATTGCCCGAGCAGTCAATGGCGCAATCCACCCCTCTGCCTTCGGTCAGATCCCTGATCTTTCTGAGCGCATCGGGATCGTTCGGATCTATGACGTGCTCCACCCCCATCTGCTTTGCGCGCTCGACCCTGTACGGTTCGGATTCCACGACGATCACCCTTGCGCCTCGGAACTTCGCGTTGACCACTGCTCCCAGTCCGACGGGTCCAGCGCCCGTTATCAGCACGGTGTCGTAGGCGGTGAGCCCTATCCTCTGGAACGCCCCGAAGGAGGGCCCCAAGGCGCAACAGGCCAGTGAGGCACGCTCATAGGATACGTCATCGGGGATCTTCGGCAGAAGCCAAGCCGGTTTCAGCAGATACTGCGCCATCGTCGCTTTGCCCTCAGGCGAGCCGACGAATTCGTCGAAGTTATAGTTGTTCTGGCAGTATATGTAGTCTCCGGCCACGCATAGCTCGCACTTGCCACACGGATACTGCGGCATCACGACCACGCGATCGCCGACCTTAACCCTCGTGGGCTGAGCCACCGCCACGACCTCACCCGCGGCCTCATGTCCCAGATACTGAGCCTTATGGCCGGCGAGAAAGGCCTTGTATTCCGTACACATCGGGGCAGCATGAACCTTGACCAAAACCCAATCCTCCTTGGGCTGCGGATCGGGCACCTCCACCAATCCCGCCCTCCGCTCGCCCAAAATCACGGCCTTCTTCATCGTCACCCTCCTTGATCTTCTCTCAAATTCAATCCCTGGGAGATCGCCTCTTCAAGTTGGAGCGCGTTTTCGAAGATCGTCCTCCCTTTACGGAAAAGGCTGCTCGTTCCAGCCACCAGGATATTCGCTCCGGCGGCGATCATCCCAGGTATGTTCTCGAAGCTGACGTTACCGTCTACCTCTATAGGGATGTTCAGGTTGTTCTCTTCCAAGAACTCCTTGCAATCCTTTATCTTACGGAAGGCAGAAGGGACCATCCTCTGGCCGGCGAAGCCGGGGTTTACGGTCATGATGAGGATGAAATCGAGCCGTTCCAATACATACGTGAGGGCCAAGATCGGGGTTGACGGATTAAGCGCCACCCCCGCTTTGATCCCGTGTTCCCTGATGAGCGATAGGACACGGTCGAGATGAATGGCCGATTCAACGTGAACGGCGATCTGGTGGACCCCGATGGGGATCAGCTTCTCGATGAAAAGCTCGTTATTCTCCACCATTAGATGCACGTCGAGCGGGAGATCGGTTATGGGTCGGAGCTGTTCCAGGATCGTCAATCCCAGCGGCACGTTCGGGACGAAGTGTCCGTCCATCAGGTCGAAATGAAGGAGATCTACGCCGATCCTCTCCAGGCGTCGCACCTCATCCTCCAGGTGACATAAATCGGCACACATCAGTGAAGCTGAGGTTTTGATGGGGTTCACCATCTGTATTCCCCCGGAGCGGGATCCTCAGTCAAGGGATCTCCACATCTGATTATACAGGGTCTTTAAAGCTCTGTCAATGATTTGAAAATTCCTCTCAGAAGTAGTATAATTAAAAGGCCCCCCTGAATGGGATGTCCTTCCGCGTTATTCTCGGTCGGGAAAAACAACAGAGGTGAGGTGAAAGGGTGATCTTCGTAGCGACATCTATGTTAATCCTAGCCCTGACGGCAGGTGAGGGTGAGGTTTACATCCCCGATATGAACCTCCAACCCGAAGTCAGGCAGATCTCCGTTCCCGTGAAGGTCGAGAACGTAAAGGGAGCGATGGCGATCTGGTTGGAGATAGATTTCGATCCGCTGATGCTTGAAGCCACTGAGATCGTCCTCTCAGATGCGACGAAGGGGATGATAAGCTCAACCAATATAGTGAAGGGAAAGGTCATGGTCGCGATGGCCGGGGTCAACCCGATTGACCTGGACGGCGAACTCTTCAAGATTAAGTTCAAATTGACCGACAAAATGAAGGAGGGAACGGTGACGAAATTGAGGATAACGAAAGCCGATTTCAACGAAGGTGCTATTAAGGTGAAGACGAAGGACGGCCGGGTGACTTTAGGTAGACCGTCGGCCGTCATACCCAGACATAAGAGGATAAGCACGTGGGCTGAGATGAAAAAAGCAGGCTAAATCCGCAAGGGAGGTGAGGTATGAGGAGGGCAGTTCCGTTTATTTCGCTTGTGATACTAATGGGGATCGCTTTCAGCATGGCGATCCGTCTCGACGCCCAGCCGGTTACCCCGACCGATATAAACACCGCGATAGCTCTTGGCCTTAGATGGCTCAGGGCACATCAAAACCCGAACGGATCGTGGGGCTACGCCTCATTGGACCCGAGGCCGGGAATTCCTCCTCACGATAACGTCACGCCGGGCGATGTAGCCCTGACAGGGCTGTGCGCTTTGGCGTTTTTAAACCACGGCATTTCCGAGAGCGATCCCGCCGTATCCAACGCCATTAAGTATCTGCTGGCGAACGTCCGAGCCGATGGGGCGATAACCAACGGCGACTATCCCACATATCAGACCTCCATAGCCATCCTACCCCTTATCGCCACGGGTAATCCCGCATATACGACGGTGATCCAGAACGCTAGGGATTTCCTGCGCGGCATCCAA
>CAZHVH010000022.1:0-15432 GCA_964535855.1 uncultured bacterium | reverse complement strand
GAGGACGTCCAGTTGATCGTGAGGGATAATCCGAGCGATTGGGGCATAACACCATCATCGCCTCCTTTCTGGCTCAGTCCCGATATATGGGTGGATAACGACGGCGACGGCGTGCCGGACAGGATAATCCCCGGAACAGTGAACAGGCTGTTCGCCGCCGTCCACAACATCGGATCGAGCCCGGCTACAAACGTAACGGTCGAGTTTTACTCGGATTTTGTGACGGCCGGGTTTGACTTCACCACTGCCTCACTGATAGGTACGGCGACCATCCCATCCATTTCGGCCGTCAGCACCGAGATCGTGGAGATCCCTTGGAATGTTCCCCTGCCGAACCCCCAGCCGGGGGAGGGGGGACCGTTCTGCGTAGGCGTGAAGGTCCTCTGCTCAGCCGATCCGCTTACTTCCCCCAACAGCGTTCCATATGACAACAACATCGCCCTGCGTAACTTCTTCCCCATCAAAGCTCGGCCCGGACAGACGGTGAACTTCGACTTCAAGGTGCACAACAACCAGCCCACTGCCGGAAATGTGGAGCTTGACCTCAACCTGAACGTGCCCTCAGGGTGGAACGTCTCCTTCGACGATCCCGGTCCTTTCAGCTTATCGTCGGGAGCCAGCCTCTTTGACATCCTGAAGATCGAAATTCCCCCCACTGCCTCGCCCGGAGATAGGGGCGAGATAGATGTGATCGAGAAGATCGGGCCGAACGTCATCGGCGGATTCAGGGTGGCGGTGCTGGTGGTACCTAAGAAGGTAGACATAACGAATCTGAATGCTCAAAGCGGCAGGCAATATCAGATCTCCGACGCCGTTCCCGGATCGCTATACTATACCGATCGGGATTACAGGTTCATCTCGCTGCCTACGCCGTTGATGGACGGTGTACTGATAATGACGGCAGACGAGGACGGTGACTCATGTGCTCCTGATTTTCTGACCTTTGATGTCGGTGTTCCCGTCACGCTTTACATTCTGCGCGATAGCCGCGGCGATGAGGATAAAGGCGGCAAGCCCCCCGGATGGCTTTTAAGCGGTTTCGAACGGATAGCGGGTTGGAAAGTTGAGACGACGGATCCCGATATGGGATATTTCACCGTCTGGAAGGCCGATTTCGACGCCGGAACGGTTCAGCTCGGCGGCAACGCATGTCCGCCAGCGGAGGGCCAGGTGTCGAACTACGTGATGATCGTCGTGCCCCAGTCCGTCGGCCTAGCGGGGCCGCAGATGCCCGAGATGCCGCCTGTAGAGAAGGTGATCGGATGGGAGGTATGGAATCCAGGACCGATCTATAAACTCCCCGGATCTCCGTATCCGACAGGGAAACACTGGGCCGATCTCTCAAACACCCAATGGGCGATAATGGCTCTGGAACACTTCCCGCCGCCCGGAACGCCGTGGAGGGATAAGGCGCTCGTGTTCGTCGAGAGGTGTCAGAAGGACGATCCGACCAATGACCGGCCTGGAGGTCTCATCTACAGTCCTGTTCCAGGAGCGCCGAAATCGATTCACCCCTTCGGCAGCATGACCTACGCAGGGATATGGTCGTACAGGCTGCTGGGAATCCCCGTCTCCGATCCGAGGGTTCAGGGTGCGTTGAGATGGGTGTCGAACAACTACTCCGTGGTCGAGAACCCGCCCTATGCCGACTGGGTGCTCTACTATTATTACCTTACCATGGCCAAGGCGCTGAGGCTGTGTGGGATAAAATACATAGTGTCAGGCGGAGTACCTCACGATTGGTATTTGGAGCTGGCGACCGAGCTCGTCCACAATCAACTGCCCGATGGCAGCTGGGTCAACTCCGCCGATCCCTCGATGGGCGAGTGGAGCCGGGCGCTGTGCACCGCATACGCCCTCCTGACGCTTGAGACCGGAATCCTTCCGTCCGTTCACCCGATCACGGTTAAGGTCACCCTCACAACATCGCCGCTACAGCTTCATATCTATGATATCCTGGGCAGACATACCGGCCCGAAAGATGGTGAGATTGAGGAGGAGGTGCCCGGAACGACGTACACCGCCACGGATGACGCCGTCACCATCACGCTGTCAGATCCCGGCGCCGGTGGGTATATCATCGTCGTGAAATCCATCGGCGATTCCGACCAAGACTTCAAGCTCACGATAATAGGGCTGGAGGGCGATGAGGAGGTTTACAGCCAGGAGCTCACCGATACCCTGTCGCCGGGGGCAAGCAAAAGGTACAACATGTTCCTCTCATCCATCATAGGTGGGTTGACGCTCTTCGTAGAGGAGGCCGGTATGCCACAGGCAGGGGTCTCCGTTGAACCCTCTTCCCTACAGATCGATGCCGCACAGGGTGAAGTCGGATCGGCGATGCTTACCATCACCGAGACGAATGGGGAGAAAGTAAACCTACAACTCGTAGCGACGAGGATGAAAGGCGAAGGAGATACCACGCTGCCGGTTAGGTTTATAAGCTTCAGCGAACCGGAGTTCAGCCTTGAGGCCAACGGCACGCATCAGGTGGAGGTAAGAGTTGAGGTGCCAGCGGGTCTGCCCATAGGCCAGTATACAGGAACCCTTATAATCCTCGATTCATCCGGATTTGTGATGGGTAGGGTCGCCGTTGAGCTGGCAGTATCTCAGGGAACCCCGGCTCAGATATCGGGCGTGGTGATGGATGAAAGCGGTGAACCGATTCAGGGAGCGACGGTGTCGATGATCGGCAGAGGCGAGATATATACCGAGCTCGGTAAGACGGACGAGAACGGAAGCTTCCGCTTCGATGTCATTAAGGATGCTCCTTTCATACTGAGGGTGTATAAGGAAGGATATATACCGTATATCACCAAGATAATTCCTCCGGATGAAAACCTGGAGATCACCCTTAGAGATCTGCCCAACCTGCCCCAGATTCCCAACCTATCTTTCGTTACATACGTTTCCGGAAGAGCAAAGCTGGAAGTTCCGGGGGTAGGATTTATACCTGTCAGACCTGGCGATGTGGTGGGAGCCGAGGATAAGACCGGAGCGCCGCTGGCGATCTGGATCGTTGACCAAGCTGGGAGATATGGCCCGATGCCCATCCCCGGGGATGATCCGAACACGCCTGAAGATGAGGGGATGACGAGGAATGAGGAGATCCTCTTCTGGATAAACGGTAATCCAGCCACCCCGCTCGGCCCTGATCAGCCGTTTTGGGATCCAACCAAATCACCACTGACGATCAACCTGGGAGGGAAAGAGTATAGGATCATGCTGGGGGATGTCTCCGGTAACGGAGAAGTCACCTCTTTCGACGCATCACGGATTCTGCAGTACCTTGTTGGGTTATACCAGATTCCACCTGAGAGACAGGAGCTCGCCGATGTAGATGGGAACGGAGAGGTAGGGCCGATGGATGCCGTATGGATATTGAGGTTCGTCGTGGGTATGATCGGCAGCTTCGATGAGGCGGTCCCTAAGCCCGAACCCAATCCCGCACCGCCGGATAGGCTGTCCCTCTCGATGCCCGATTCGACGGCTGACGCAAACGGTCTGGTCAGGGTGCCGATCTCGATCAAAGCGACAGGGCTATGCGGTGGAGTGATGAAGCTGAACTATGACCCGACGATCCTCACCCCGATCGACGTCTCATGTGATCCGTTCGAGTTCGCCTGGGCTAAGGGCGGTGACGGACTCATGATCGCCTTCGCCTCCGCCCAGGAGGTCGAGGAGGCTAAGGTGATGATCACCTTCAGGGTTAAGGATAAGCTTGAGAACACATACCTCCGGATTTCAGACCTCATCCTGAACGAGGCACACCTGAAGCCGTCAAACCTGAGGGCGAGGATCGATGTGATACCTGAGGAAACCGCCCTTCTTCCCAACTTCCCAAACCCGTTCAATCCTGAGACATGGATCCCGTTCAAACTGGCCCGTGAGTCCGATGTGAGGATTGAGATCTACGATCTGTCAGGCAGACTGGTGAGAAGGTTGAACCTAGGACACCTGAAGGCAGGGTATTACACGTCGAGGGAGACAGCGGCACGCTGGGACGGACGGAACGAGAGAGGCGAGAGGGTCGCAAGCGGCGTTTACATCTATCAACTCCGAGCCGATGGAAAGACCCTCTCCAGAAAGATGGTTGTGTTAAAGTGACCTCCTCCCACCCCTGAAAGGAGATGGGCTTCCTCCTTCATCGAAGCGGCTTACATCGGAGGAACGAGGAGAAAGGAACTAGGAACGAGGAAATGAAAATCCTCGCTCCTCTCTCCTGGTTCCTCGTTCCTTCCCTTAAAAGAGTGGGCTTTCCCGGCGGCTCTCGTAACGTAGAGGTTTTGCACCTCCCTGATAAACGGAGATCTTTTTACCTTCCCTAAACCAATCCCCTGTGGTTCATAAAGGCGGATGTCTGAGATCTTGCATTTCCTCCGCACACTTTGTTATAGTAACCTATTGATAATCGGATTCACGGAGGAGGTGGTGGGATGGGTGAACCTAAACCGCATCCGCCTGTTAAACTGATATGCGGCATGATCTCAGCCCATAAGGAGCTGTTCGATAAAGCGGCCTCACTGCTTCAGGAGAGGTTCGGACCGATAGATCTGAAAAGCCACGTCATCCCTTTCAACTTCACCGATTACTATGCGGAGGAGATGGGCGAAAATCTCAGGAGGATCTTCCTCTCCTTCCAAAAGCTGATACGGCCGGAGGATCTGGTGGAGATCAAACTCCAGACTAATCAATTTGAGAGGAAATTTCTCTATCCGGGAACCGAAAGGAGAATGATCAACCTCGATCCGGGATACGTCGCGGCGGGCAAGCTCATCCTCGCCACCACTAAGGATCACTCTCACAGGGTCTATCTCGGGAAAGGCATATTCGCCGAAGCCACGTTGAGATACTATAAGGGAAGCTTCAGACCGTGGGAGTGGACATATCCGGATTACCGCACAGAGGAATACATCCAGATCTTCAATCAGATCAGGAGGATCTATATGAAGCAGCTCAGAGACATGAGGGAGGAGATGGGATGAACGGAAGGAGCTTCCGCGAGATGAATCTCGCTATATTCAGGGGTGAGGACCCGGGAGGAGTGCTCTGGCAGCCGAGGATCGATTTCTGGTACCACGTCAACAAAAAGAGGGGAACTCTTCCGGAACACCTGAAGGATAAAAGCCTCATCGAGGTCTACGACTACTGCCTTGCATCGATCAGATATTTCGGCTGGGGGCTGCGCTCCAGATATAAGAACGTCAGAACTTGGAGCGAGTGGGAGGATGAGAAGACGCTGCGCAGATACTGGGAGACGCCCGTTGGGACGTTGACCGATGCGTTGCGCTACGACGCATGGGGGCTGTCGGCTTATAACATCGAATATAAGCTGAAAAGGCCGGAGGATTTCAAAATCCTGGAGTTTATGATCCAGGATCAGGAATGGTATTGGGATCAGGAGGCGTATGAAAGCTCCCTTAAAGAGGTGGGCGATAGGGGAGCGCCTCAATTCTTCTTCAGGAGATCCCCCATTCAGGGGCTTTTCATCGAACATATGGGCTTTGAGAATACCATATACATGATGCAGGATCATCCCGATATCATCCGGCATTATGTGGAGGTCGCCTCTGAGGCCGATGACAGGATGTATGAGGTGATCTGTTCCTGCCCCGTTCAGATCCTCAACTTCGGCGAGAACATAGATGCCCATATGGACCCCCCTCCGATATGGTGTGAGCATCTGATCCCATATTACCGAAAACGCACTGAGCAGATCCATGCCGCGGGAAAGTTCGTCCATATCCACATCGACGGGGCGATGAAACCGCTGCTGCCATATCTGAGGGATTGCCCGTGGGATGGGATAGAGGCGGCCACTCCACTGCCACAGGGGGATGTGACGGTGGAGGAGATAAAGGAAGCCTTAGGTGACTTGGTGTTGCTTGACGGAATACCCGCCGTCTATTTCCTTCCTATCTATCCGATCGAGGAGCTGAGAAGATGCGTTGAACGAATTGTGGAACTGTTTCACCCGAGGTTGGTTCTAGGGATATCGGATGAGATACCGCCCGACGGGGATATCGAGAGGGTGAGAATGGTGGGGGAGATGGTGAGGGAGATTCGATGAGAGGTCCGAAGCTGATCGCCATAGATCTCGACGGAACCCTCCTGCACGACGATGGAACGCTCAGTAAGAGGAACGTCGAGGCCATATCTAAGGCTCTTTCCCTGGGAGTTGAGGTCGTGTTGGCCTCAGGCAGAATGTTTAGAACGATCCTTCCATACGCGCGAAGGCTGAATCTGACCGGTCCCATCATCGCCTATAACGGCGCTCTGGCCAAGGTGATATCGACCGGGGAGGTGCTCTCACATACCCCTATCCCGCCTGAGATAGCGGGGGAAATAGTCGACCACTGCCTGACCAAGGGGATACATCTGAACTTCTACCTTAATGAGCAGGTTTACGTGCAGCGTATAAACGGATGGTCCCGTCTCTACGATAGCCGCACCGGCAGTCGATCGAGACGGTTGGATCTGGTCAAGCTCAAGGGCAATGCCCCGACCAAACTCCTTGTGATAGACCATCCTTCGAAGATCGATGGGTTGCTTGCGGAGTTCAGATCTCTGCTTGACAACAGGCTCTATTTCCTCAAGACGATGCCCGAATACATCGAATTCATGAACAAGGGAGTCTCGAAGGGCAAGGCGTTGAGGGATATCATGGATCGGCTCGGAATGAATCGACGGGAGGTGGCGGTTATAGGAGATGGGAACAACGACATACCGATGATGGAGGAGGCGGGGATAAGTGTAGCCATGGGCAACGCCACGAATGAGGTTAAGGATATGGCCGACTATGTGGTCGGATCGAACGAGGAAGATGGGGTGGCCGAGGCGATAGAGATTCTTACTCGCCGCCCTCTCTCTCAGCCGCTCCTCTTCTCTCGATCAATCTCCTGATGTGATCCTCGCCGGCGGTGTGAAGTATGAACCTTGCATAGGCGACCCTCTTAGCAGCCTCGGTCAACGTATCGCTGGCGGAGATCTGGTTGAGGAAGCTCAACGTCTCGTCGATGTGAGAGCGCGTGTAAGAGGGAACTTCGGAGGCACACCTTCTGGCTTCCCCCAACAGCTCCTCGGTGGAGGGATACCTGTAGAGCAACGTCCTGAGGCTTTTTTCGCGTGAGACGGATAGGGACAGCGAAACCCTATCGTAAAGTGGCTTCATCGCCTTAAACCACGCTCCGCCAATTCCGATGGTGAATCCCTTTATATCGCCTATGTGAGTGAAGTTCCTCAGTATCGATAGATCCGTCCTGCTCAGGATGAAGGCGGCAAGCGGAGAGATAACGGCGGTGTATGCGTTCAACTCGAATAGCAACGACAGGATGAAAAGCATGAGCAGGGAGATAACGACGTTGGCGGAGAGGATAAGCCAAGCCCACCCCGTTCGCATCGTCGAGGTGAAGCTCTTGGGAAATGAGATACGAAGCTCAATGATAGAAAGCAGCGCTGATATCGCCCCCGTTAGGAGAAGGGCAGCAAGGTCAACGACCGTCCAGCTCATAACCACCCTCCGGCGCTGCCGCGGCTCCCCTTTCGCTCAGGAAATAAAGGTATCTCTCGATCCCCTTGGGCCTTTCCCTGCGGTATACAAACCCCTTATCCATCAACGAAAAGAGCGCATCTAGGATGCTATCGGGATGGATGAGCGATCGAACAGCCACTTCCAGCGGTGTGAGCGGTCCCGCTTGGGATAGGGTTTTCAAAACGATTCTTTCAAGGGAGGACAGCTCTGTCATCAAGGTCTCCTTTTGGCCTTTTTTCTCCTTTTCCTCAGAAGGATTTTCAATCTGATGTTCTCCTCGCGCAGTTCCTTATTTATCTGAAGAGCTCGCCTGTTTTCGGCCAGCGCCGCCGCGAGCCTTTTTTCCAGTTTTTTCTTCTCCTCTATAAGCTGTTGAAGGTTAGACATCTTCCCTTCATCCTCCCTTCCTGATAATGGGATCCGTTATCTGCGACCGGATAGGATGTGTTCCACCTCGCGCTGTCTCCGGCCGATTTGGCTGCCCCAATCATAGGTTCCCCTCACGGCCGGCTGAGGACGGGAATGGGCTAGTTTTTCGAGCCTGCCATATCCTCTTTTTCTACCTTGGGATACCAACTTAGGAAGTTTACGCCTCCCTCTTGAGAGGCGATCCTTGATGAGCTCCTCCATATATCTTTCCCTATGTCTCAAGCGCCGTCTCAGCGTTTCAATACCGATGATGAAAATAGCCAACACCGCCGCAATTCCGAGGAAGAGCAGACTTAGAAAAAAATGCGGATACTTAATCCATATCATTCATGTTCCCTCCCTCTATGATCCCGTGGACGGCCCCTGCGAGGAATCCCAATTCCCCCACGCTACGTGAACTATTATATCACAGCCTGAGAGGGAAAATCAATCTTGACTTCCCTGTAAGGGATGTTATATTATAATGACTGATGAATCAATCATTAAAAGACACGGAGGTTCCTATGAGGTTGAGCGAGGAGAAGAGAGGGAGAATTCTGGACGCGGCACTTAGGGTCTTCGTCCGCCATGGCTTTTATAACGCCAAGGTCTCCGAGATAGCCCGCGAGGCCGGGGTAGCTCACGGCACCGTCTACTTATACTTCAAATCCAAGGAACACCTGCTGAGGGCCATCTTCGAGGAGCAGATGGGGGAGGTTCTCAAATACATCAAGAGTGAGGTGTCTCAGATACAGGGAGCGAAGGCCAAGCTGAAAAGGCTGATCGAAGCACAGATGGAGCTGGTGAAAGAACACAAGGAGCTGACAGAGCTGATACTCATCGAGATGCGACAGAGCAGCAAGTTCCTCAAAAGCGAAGCAGTTATGCTCATAGTCGATTACATCGATTTCATCGAGCAGATACTCAAGGAGGGGATCGAACTAGGAGAGATAAGAAAGGATCTTAATACCACCATCATAGCTACCACCATCTACGCCTCCTTTGAAGGAGTGGTCACCAGATGGCTGCTTGAGGAGAGCTGTTTCGACCTTGAAAGAGCGGCGGATGAGATATATTCGGCCTTCATGGAAGGCATATCGAAGAACTAACGGGCTTGAAAACCCACCCCTCGGTATGATATAACATAAACCGAACGAGGAGGTGGGATATGGGTCTCAAAGAGAAGCTGCTCGGGGATTTGAAACGGGCGATGAAGGAAAAGGATAGATCCGCCCTGAACGCTATCCGAATGATCACAAATGATATAAAGAACAGGGAGATAGAGCTGCGAAGGGAACTGGACGACGGTGAGATCGCTCAGCTTATATCCGCGCAGGTGAGAAAGCGCGAGGAAGCCATAGAGCAATTCCGAAAAGGCAACAGGATAGATCTGGTTGAGGAGGAGAGCAAACAGGTGGAGCTCCTGAAAAGCTATCTGCCGAAGCCCCTCTCCCAGGAGGAGCTCTCTAAGATGATAGACGAGGCGATCGAGGAGGCGGGGGCGAAATCTCCGAGGGATCTGGGCAAAGTCATGCGCCTGATAATGCCCAAGGTGAGAGGCAGGGCGGACGGAAAGCTCGTAAATCAGATGGTTCGACATAAGCTCGAGGGATGAAAGGCGAAAGGGTTATCCTAGTTGCCGATAACGATAAGAGGCTTAGAGAGGCGATATCCTACGCCGTGGATGCTGAGGGATGTCGCGTGATACCGGTTTGTAATCAGATCGAGGCGCTCAACTGTCTGGAGAGGGAGGATGTCGACGTGGTGATAGCCGCTCTCAAGGGGCCGAACATAGACGGCATAAAGCTGCTGGAGGTGGCCAAACTGAGGAACCCAGATGTCGGGGTGGTCCTCGTGACCGAGCGGAACACGATAGATGTGGATCTGGCGGTTAAGGCGATGCGGGCAGGAGCGACCGATTTTCTCACAAAGCCGGTCAACCTGGATAAACTCGCCATAATCATCAACCGAATCTTTCAACAGCAGGAGCTTATATGCGAGAACAAGGAGCTCCATCAGCAGATCGAGGAGAACTACGACCATCTGCTGACGGGACGATCCGAGAGGATAAGGGAGCTGAGGCGTAAAATCTCTCAGATCGCCCCCACCAACGCCACAGTTTTAATACAGGGGGAAAGCGGCACAGGCAAAGAGCTGGTCGCACGGGCCATTCATCTGCATAGCTTTCGAAAGGATAAACCCTTCATCGCTTTCAATTGCGCTGCCCTCAATGAGAATCTAGTCGAAAGCGAGCTTTTCGGACATGAAAGAGGGGCCTTCACCGGTGCATTTAGGAGACGTATGGGCAGGTTCGAGCTTGCCGACGGTGGAACGCTCTTCCTGGACGAGATCGGCGAGATGGATCTCAGGATACAGGCGAAGCTGCTCAGGGCTCTGGAGACGGGTGAATTCGAGAGGTTAGGCGGCACCAGGCCGATAAAGGTCGACGTCAGGATCATCGCCGCCACGAATAAGGACCTAGAGAACGAGGTGAAGAAGGGGAGGTTCAGGGCCGATCTCTACCATAGGCTTAAGGTCGTCACCGTTCAGATGCCGCCTCTTCGGGAGAGACGGGAGGATATCCCCCTCCTGGTTGAGAGCTTTATCGAGGAGCTAGGCCGGAAGAACGGCAAGAAGGTCAAGGGCATAACCGGGGCAGCCCTTAAGGCGCTGATGAGGTACGACTGGCCGGGAAACGTGAGGGAGCTCAAAAACTGCATCGAAAGCGCCTTGGTGGTGACGGACGGCGATAAGATCACACTTGACGATCTGCCCGATCACGTGCTACAGTCCGTCGGGCGAAAGCCACCCAGGATTCCCTTCGATCCAATCGTTCGATCCGATCATTTCAACCCCGCTCATCCCAGGATCCAGGTTGGAATGAGCATGGAGGAGGTCGAAAGGGAGATCATAAGGGCAACCCTGGCATACACCGGCAACAACAAGACCCTAGCGGCCAAGATCCTCAACATCGGCAAAAAGACGATCTTCAGAAAGATCAAGAAATATGGAATTAAGATGGATGAGATAGAAGGGTTGTGATAGAATGCAATGGTTCTCGACCTTTATGTTCGTCATCCTACCCTCTTTCGTTCTTTTAGGTTTGGGAACCGTTCTGCTCAGGCTCCTTCGGAAGGGTAAAGGGGAAAGCCATTCCCAGGAGCCTCGCGAAAAGGAGGATCAGGCGGGTGAGCTTGCCACCGCCGTCTCGATCCTCAACGCCAAAGGCCCTATCGAATACTGCGCATATCTGGCCTCGCTCGTCAGAAAATACCTCAGCGAGAAATATGAGATAGAGGCCGAGAGCATGTCCACCGGCGAGATAATCTCAAAGCTGCTGCACAATCTCTCCAACGTCGATGCCGATTACGCCGGCGAGATACTGAGGATGTGCGAGATGGTGCAGTTCTACGGATACAGACCTTCCAGATCCGAGATCAAGCACCTCTATCAACTGGCTCACAAACTGATCTCCGACCGTGAAGAGGATGCGCCCTCAGGATAAGGTTTCAATCGAAAGGCTTTTAGAGGAGATCTCCAAGGTTATAGTCGGTCAGGAGTATCTCATCGAAAGGCTGATAATCGGCCTGCTCTGCGCGGGTCATATCCTGATAGAGGGCGTTCCAGGGTTGGCAAAGACAACGGCCGTCAAGGCCCTGGCTTCGGCCATCGACGCTGAGTTCAGCCGGATCCAGTTCACGCCCGATCTCCTGCCGGCGGATCTGATAGGCACGATGATTTACAACCCGGCCGACGGCACCTTTTACCCCCGTAAAGGACCTATATTTACCAATCTGCTCCTGGCGGACGAGATAAACAGGGCGCCGGCCAAGGTTCAGAGTGCGCTGCTTGAGGCCATGCAGGAGAGACAGATCACAATAGGCGACACCACGTTCCCGCTCCAGGAGCCCTTTATGGTGCTAGCCACGCAGAATCCTATAGAACAGGAAGGAACCTATCCGCTTCCGGAAGCACAGGTCGACAGATTCATGCTGAAGCTGAAGCTCGATTACCCATCTAGGGAGGAGGAGCTCCAGATCATGAGGCGGATGGGCAAGTGGGAACCCCCCAGCGTGGAACCCGTCATCGGAATCCCCGATATACTGCGCATGAGGGATGAGGTGCGAAAGATCTACATCGACTCAAGGCTTGAGGAGTATATCGTGGACATCGTTCGAGCGACCAGATATCCCTCCCAGTTCGATCTGGCCGATCTTGAGGCGCTTATCGAATACGGCGCATCACCGAGGGCGAGCATCTACCTCTCAATGACCGGCAAGGCACACGCCTTTCTGCAGGGCCGCGATTTCGTCCTACCCGAGGACATCCGATCTATGGCGATGGATGTGCTGAGGCACAGGGTCATTCTATCCTATGAGGCCGAAGCGGAGGAGATAACGCCGGAATGGATCATCACTCAAATCCTTGAAACGGTCAGGCTGCCGTGATCTCTACTCAACCCAGTATGTCGCATATCTGTCCATGGCCCGCGCGGCCGACTCGATGCTCTCTATCGGTGTGGGCGGGTAGACACCCCAGATCAAACTCAACCCTCCTTTCGGGGATCCGAGCGTTCGAATGCAGTTGAATATGTGTGCGTCCACCTCCCCCGGAGTGCCGAAGACGGTGATCTTCTGACGATCTATATCGAGATTGATGAACACCTTTCCCTTCGCCAACCTGCGGATGTTATCCAAACCGTTGACGAGATCCTGGGGGTTGAGTATGGAGACGCCGCATTCGATGAGATCCGGTATAATGTCCACGATGTAGCCGTCGGTGTGAAGCGAGACGTGAACGCCGTTGGAACGGCAGTAGGAGAAGATGCGTTTATAAGGCGGCTTTATATATCTCCGCCATGAGTCGGGGCTTATCGGGAGCGAATGTTGCAGTCCAAGATCGTCCCCAAAGCCGATCGCATCGACGCCGATCTCAACCCATCGTTTGACCACCTCAAACCAGTAATTCTCGACTATACCTATTAGCTCATCGAGCTCAGGACGACCTTCGGCGACGTCGAGCATGAAGTTCTCGAACCCGCGCAGATATGTGAGACGCAGATAGATGAAGCCGTGATCCGTGTGTCCCCATGCCACCCCGCCTTGTGATTTGACCCTCTCGACGTTCTCCCTTGCTTTTCCCCAATCGGTGAACTCATCCGGATCGGGCGGTTTATACCTCGCCAGATCCGACCATGATGCGATCGGATGGCCTATACATTGTCCATCCAGCGCTTCGAGCGGGTAGATCCAGTGACAACCCCACCTGTCCGTTGACTCACTGTACGCCTTATGACTGGGAGAGCGACTGATGCCCACCGAGACGTGGGGCGAAAACCCCTCCAGCCAATCCAATTTCTCCCCATATCTCTTCCATACCGGATATGTGATGGAGACGCGGGAGCGAACGATTCCATCTCCATCCAGGTTCATATCCCTGAAAAATCTCTCCCTCGCATTTGCCATATAACACCCCTTATTAGAATTAGATCAACGGTCATTTGTGGTCATTAGGTCATTTGGCTTCGCCGTCATTATTAAATGACTACAAATGACCATCAATGACAACAAATGACTACAGAAGGTGGACGAGGGACGATTTTCCTAAGGTGCATGCTAGATCATCTGACCTCGTCGTCATTTGGGTTACCGCGAGTACCTATTTGCCGACCAGGGTTAACCTGATAAGTATCTCGATGGATTCGACCTTGTCCGGAGGACGGACGACGATCCTGCGTATCCCTTTGATCGGTCTCTGAGGTGGTGGGACGCTCACCTCGTACGATTCCACGATGGCGTCCTTCGGCTCAAGGACTTCCAACAGAAGGGTCGATCCATTCTGGCTTAGCACTGTCTTCAATCCCTCAATCCTCACGCTTGCCGGCGTATGCATGTTCCAGGCCACCTCGACCGGCTCCTTGGCCTCAATCTCATCCCGAATGAGGACGTATCTCCTCTCCACGAGTGAGACCGTCCTCAGGACCTTTTCAGCCAGATCCCCGTATGCTGCCGACAGATCGGCGGTGGCCGAGGCGAGATCGGGAGTCGATTTGAAATCGACTATGGGGGCCCCGGCGCGAGGGTCCTGGTTTTCGCCGTTCAGGGTGATCGTGTTGTGTCCTTCAGTCCTGAGCCTGTAGTAGCTCCATCTTTGTCCCCCAAAGTATCCGGGGATGTTGTAGTTGTCCGCGCCGAGGTCTACCGCCCACCTGTATCCGTCGGCGTCCAACACGAAGCTCCCCAGGTCCAGATGGCTGTGATTCGCCTTATTATCGCCGCCTTTGAATCCGATGAAGATCGCCCTCTCGTCCTCCCACCTGCTTCTGAGGAAAACCACGTTCACGTTGTGAAACCACCTGTCCAGGGACAGATCCTCCTCAGAGGGGCTTTTGCTCCGAGAATCGAACCAGAGGAGATCGAGGGGATGGGTGTGGCGAGAGGCCATGTGGCGTTGATACCAGGCGTAGACGGGTTTATCGAAACGCCTGGCGAGCCAGAACATCTGAGATGCGTGAGGTGCTCCGTCGCCGCTATCGGCGTAGTTGAACGTCCTCCAGAGCGGCCCCGTCATGTAGATACAGAAATACCCCGTCTCCGAAAACCCCGGCATATCGGACAATCCGAAGTCAGTTCCCAGGGCCGTCTCAAGCGCCGCCAAGAGGTAGACGTTATAGCTGGTGGCGTAGTTCCAGTATCCCGGTCCCTCGGCCCACCCGCCGTCCGGATTGAACATACGCATGGGAATCTTGATTGATTCCAGGGCGTGTCTTAACACCTTATCGGCCAAATCCGGAATCTCGTCCGCTATGGCGAGGGCCCCGATGGCGATGCCGCCGTTGCAGACCTGGTTCCAGTTGTGGTTGCATTTGGCCCACCATCCTCCCCTCTCGTAAACCCTCAGGGCTGGATCGATTCCTTTCTCGATGATCGCCTCGCGGATCATTCTCCTCTCCTCATCGGAGAGCGAATCGTAGAGCCAATCATATCCTATGGCGAAGGCATGTGTCATCTCGGCCGTATCGAGGAAGTGGCGCGGGTTCCAGTCGGGGAAGCTCGCCGCCGCCCTCAGCTCCTTCACGGCCCTATCCCTGTATCTCCGATCGCCGCTCAACCTGAACATCGTAGCGAGATGGTAGATCCGATTCAAACATCTCCTGCTAACACCTAGCAACCTCAACCCGTCAGGTATCTCATATCTGACGGGAGGCTCGGAGAGGATTTTATCGGCTTGACGTTTTATCCTTTCGAAATATCTCCTGGCCATCTCGTTCTCCTCGATGGCCCTTTTGACCCTTTCAAGTTCGTCCCGCGTGATGATCAGACGCGGATGATCCCGTTTAAGCGTGGCCGTGGGGGTGGGAGGTATCTCCGGCTCAAAGTTCACCCCCGATATCATCAGAGCACAGACGAAACCGACCATATCTCGCCTCCGTCTTGAAGGTTGACCGCTTGAGTATATCACTGAGAGGGGCGTATGTCAACGGTATGTTTCCC
>CAZHVH010000021.1:0-18922 GCA_964535855.1 uncultured bacterium | reverse complement strand
TGGATGCGCAAACTAATAGTATACTATGTAATTTCTAAAACGTCAACCTCGCGCTATCCTGATCTACCCCCAGTTTTATCACCCCCTTTCAAGAGCTCAGAGGAGATAAGGAGAAATAAGGCTCCAAACGAAACTCCTTCCAAGAATCCCTCACCACCCGCTTTATCACTCTCACCAAGGAGTAAACCTTTCTCTTGGGATACAACCCCTTCGTCCACCTATACGCCGACTTTTCCAACTTCATCATCAGTATCCCCATCGTAATACAGACAAGGCAGAACAACATCTGTATCCTATCCTGATCCATCCTCTTCAACACCAGGTGCTTAAAGCCGAATAAGCTCTTGAGATCTCTGAAACACTGCTCTATCTGCATCCGCAACTTGTAAATCAGATGTAAGCCGAACAAGGAGTTAGACACTACAAAGAATGGATCTTCCTCATCGGGAGATGAATACAGATGCAAGCGTAGTTTCCTCTCCTTGTGATACAGGATGTTTTGGAAAAGCCCATTCCTGCTGAATCCTCCCTCTTGAGGGATCGTCTGAAGAGGTTGGCGCGTCGAACGAAGGGGTATAGTAAGAGTAGGGAGATGCTTGTTGCTTCTCTGGCTTTGGTATGTTTATACTTGGAGTGGATTTAATAATGCCATCATGAGTCGAGAACACCCTTCCTTATGATTAGGTTGACAGAAGGATAGGGGAAGATTATAATTCCCAAGCCATTATCAGTCGGAGGGGACAGCCGTGGGAATAACCTAAGCCGATGTGAATGTTTCTGGTTTGATTCTGAAAACGGAGGGGGAAATCGATGAAAGGGTTAATCTTGACCATCGGGTTGTTGTCCCTCTGGATATCTTTCCTTCCAGGGTGTGAGGAGAACATCACCGTCAACCTGCCACGGGAATTCGTGGAGGGTATCCAGGTCACCGGCACAGGATCAGTCTTCGCTGATCCGGATGTGGCGATCTTAAACATGGGGGTATCCGTCGAAAGGAGATCCGTCAAGGAGGCCGCGGACGAAGCCGCCAAAGCCATGGAGAAGGTTATCTCCTCGCTCAAGAAGAAGGGCGTAGCGGATGAGGATATTCAAACTCAGACCTTCTCCATACAGCCTCAATATGACTACGTGGATAAGAAACAGATACTGCGCGGATACAAAGTGACCAACATAGTAACGGTGAAGATCCGCGATCTGAGCTCAGTCGGCAAGATTATCGATGACGCCGTCATCGCCGGCGGGGACTCGTTGAGGGTTAATTCGATCGTCTTCTCCATAGACGATCCAAGCAAGGCCCGTGAGGAGGCCAGGGTTAAAGCCATGGAAGATGCCAGGAGGAAAGCGGAGGTCCTCGCCCGTGAAAGCGGGGTAAAGCTGGGAAAACCCATCTCCATCTCCGAAACTATCTACCTCCCGCCAAAGAGCGGCTATTATGGGGGAAGGGAGGGCGCTGTGACCCCTATCCAACCCGGGACCCTAGAAGTTAAGGTGAGCGTATCCGTGATTTATTCCATAGAGGAATGAGTGCCGATCGCTTTTGGGTGAGCTGCACAGAGGAATTATGAGAGCCTTAGGCGATTGGTATAATTTAGACGTCAAAGTTAACGCGGAGGGGAGAAAATGAAAAGGATACTGGCTTTCATCCTGATCGGGGTGTTGTTCATATGGGTACTTTCAGCCCAAGCGATGATGATTCAGTTGGGTCTTCTGGCGGCGGAGGAAAACCTGGGCGAGGTAGCTCAGGCCGCCTATGAGTGGGCTGGTGAGAATTACGCCACCACCCTGTTGATCGCTGATGGAAAAGGGCACTTCAGAGATCCTAAAGGGATCGAGCATCCGCTCACCGACTTCGCCGTGCTCTGGTGGCATTACTCCCAGACTCGAAATCTCCCAGATGTATTCCTTAAGGACGAGACCAAAAACGCCATCAAAGGCTATGTCGAATCAGGTGGCGGGCTGTTCCTCACAGCCCTTGCGGTGCACTACACCTTCGATATCGGCATAATTAAGACGGAACCGAGGGTCTTCAGCCCTCTCGGCAAGAATCCTCCCGAGATCGGCGTCCTGCCCACGGATGTCGGGAAGAATCATCCGATCTTCGCCGGGCTTGACACCTCAAAACCCGTATTTCTCTGCAGCATGGCACAGGATGGGTTCACATCGGATTTCATGAACGTTCCGGAATTACAGGACGTGGGAACGGTGCTCGCCACGAAGACGCGAGGCGGAGGCCCGGGAGCAGGTGAGCGCCCGGTGGTTGAGTTTAACGTCGGAAAAGGGAAGATCATCACCCTCGGGCATCACAACTCCATCTATACGGATAAAAAGTCGAAGGAGAGCGAAAACCTGAGAAAACTGACGGCGAATATCATCGAATATCTGGCATCCAATTCCGCATTTCTGTCTGTCGAGCCCAAGGATAAGCTCGCCATCACCTGGGGGGCGATCAAAAGGGGAAATTATTAAAGCTCAGATGATAAAGAGGGGTGGATAGGATGAAGAGGAAAGGGGTTCTATCGCTGTCTATCCTGCTTCTTTTATCGCTGCCTCTGTTTCCGATAAGGGGGGATATAAGCGTAAACGAAAAGGTGGTTCGGAGATATAAGCGCCTCCTGGCTCAAAAACCGGTGGAGGGGAGCGTCCTCGACAGCCTCTGCAGGATCTACATAGAAGGCTCCGGTCTGGATGAGCTCATAGGGGAATATGAGGCGGAGCTGAAGAGGGAGCCACGGAATCCGGCATTGCACCTGATCCTGGGTCACCTCTACAAACGCACCGGACGTATCAGGGAGGCGATCGAGAAGTATCGGAAAGCCGCCGAGATCTCACCTCAGGATTACCACCCTAAGTTCGCTCTGGGACAGCTTTACTATGAACAGAGGGAATACAAGAAATCCATCCAGGAGCTGGAGGAGGCCGTCAGATTGAACCCGCCGAGGGAGAATCTCCCCAAGATATACAAGCTGCTGGGCAAGGCGTACTTCTACAGGAACCGCCCCCAGAAGGCGGTCGAGTCATGGAAGAGGATAGCAGAGATCGAACCGGAGAACCTCTTCGCCAGGATGGAGCTGGCGGAGCTGTTTAAGGAACAGGAGCTGTATCAGGAGGCGATCGAACAGTTACAGGCCGTCATCAGGCTTAAACCCGACGATCCATATCGCGTCTGCATCAGCCTCCGGGAGATAGGGGAGATCTACGAGCGGATGGGTCAGAGGGAGAAGGCAATCGAGGTCTACGAGAGGGCGATCTCCAAAACGGCGCCGGGCAACTGGCTGAGGAGGGATCTGCAGAGACGGATCATATCCATCTACAAGGGCAAAGGGGATATGGAGGGACTCGTCGGGTATTATCGAAGGAAGTTGGAGAGGGCCGGAGGTAAGGACGTCGAGACGCTTCGGCTCTTGGCTGACGCCTATGCCGAGTGGGGACGAGGGGATGAGGCGATAAGGAGCTACAAAAAGGCCCTGGAGCTGGCTCCAAGCGATACTCAGATTCGGACAGCCCTCATCAGCGCCCTTAAAGACGCCGGAAGGCTGGAAGAGGCCATAGCGGAATACGATCGGCTGATAGAGGCACAGCCGAACGAACCGGACCTCTATCGTGAGAAGGGGGCGCTGCTTTTGAAATTGGGACGGAAGGAAGAGGCGGTGAGAGCATGGCAGGAGATCGTCCGTAGGGATCCGAATGATCCGGGCGCCCACCTGATGCTGGCGGAAATTTGTCGAGGGCACGGCCTTAAGGAGGAGGCCATAGCGGAGTATGAGAGGGCGATCAAGCTGTCGCCTCAAAACGTGGACTACATCGAATATCTTGGGGATTATCACCTCAAGCTGGGCGATAGGGAGAAGGCGCTGGAGACGTGGCGGAGAATGTGTGAGGGCGAGAGGGAAACGGCGGAGAACTGCATGCGCCTCTCGGAGATACTTCGATCCAACGGGTTTAAGGATGAATCCCTGGCCTACGCGAGGCGGGCGGTGGAGCTTTCGCCTAGAAGCTTCAACCACAGGATGGATCTGGCGGATATGCTGGCGGAGGACGGTAGATATGATGAGGCGTTGAGACACCTGGAAGCTGCCTTTAAGATGGCGCCGAACGATCATTTTCGGGATCAGGTTCAGGACAGGATGCTTGAGATCTATGTAGATCAGGGGATAGCCGAGGAGAAGATAAAGGAGATGGAGGGACGAAGGGACGCTGAAGCGATGAAGCTGCTGGCAAAGTTATACTACAAGCTGAACAACACGACGCTCGCCATGAGGAATCTGGAGCGATACATCAAGCTCGTTCCGGATGACATATCAGCTTTACGCTGGCTGGGGGAGCTGTATGGGTCACTGGGCGAGATGGAGGATTCGGTGAGAGTTTTCAAGAGGCTGATAGAGCTCGACCCGAACAATTCGCGGGAGTATTACATGAGCCTCGCTCAACTCTACGCCCAATTCGGGAGGTTCGATGAGGCAAGGGCCGCGGCCTCATCCGCTATCTCCGCCGCTCCCAGGAACCCTGAGGTCTATTCCCTCATGGCCGAGATGGCCCGAAGGATGAATCAGACCGACGCGGCGGTCGAATATCTCAAGAAGGCCATCCGATTGGAGCCCAGCTCCGTTGAGCTGCACGAGAAGCTCGCCTCGCTTTACATGGATATGGGAAGGTATCGCCCCGCGGCGGAGCATTACTGGCGGTGTTTCGAGCTGAGCGATACCCCGAAAGATAAGCTCCGTTTCGTAAAATCCCTCTATGATGCCTATTTCCAGTTGGACAGACGCGATGAGCTTGTCGAGCGGTTGGAACGTTTGAAGGGGATCGGCAAGGACATCGCCCCGTATCTGGCGGTCGCCGAGGTGTATAAGCTCGATCAGGATATGAAATCGGCCTTCGACGAGCTTCGAAGGGCGCTGGAGGTTCAGCCCCAGAACATCGAGCTTCTGAGACAACTGGTTGAGCTCTCCTCGGAGATCGGCGATCCGAAGTTGGCCGCCGAATATCAACGTAGACTGACCACCCTGGAACCCTCCGAATCGAACTACCGTCGGCTGGGCGATCTGCTCTTCGACGCCGGGGAGGAGGACGAAGCGAGGCAAATATGGCGGGAGCTTCTCAAGAGGAAACGTCGAAAACCCGAATCGGATCTGGCTCTGGCGAAGGTTCTTATCAGGCGCGGCCTGGAGGATGAGGCGTGTGAGGTGATCCGGTCTTGGGCAGGAAGGTCGAATTCGCCCGAACTGCTTTATCAGATGGGATCGCTCTCGATCGGACTGGATGAGCCTGAGCTGGCGATATCATGCTTCAAGAGGCTTCTCGATATGGACTCCCCACCTCCCAAAGCGCGATTGAAACGGCTTTCCGAGCTCAAGAAGAGCGAGAGCATGGGGAAGCGGTACTCCGAGCTTCTGAAGCAGTTCCGACCGGGATATCTCTACTGGCAGGTGCAGAATGAAAACTGGACGCCGGGTTACTTTGAGGAGGCGCAATCCGCCGCCATGGTACAGCTTTTCAGGATAGCCGCCGATGAGGGTAAGGTTGAGGAGCTTTTAAGCGAGTTTGAGGAGGAGACGAAAAGAAGACCCAATGACCTGAAGGCCCTGTTGCGGCTTGAACAGGCATGCTCCATAATGAAGGACGAGGAGAGGGCGAGGGAGATCGTTGAGAGGATGGTCGAGCTCTCGCCCGACGACCCGCTCCCGCATGGCGCCCTCTTCGACCTTGCGGTGAGCTCTCGTGATCTGGAGACCGCTCGAAGAAAGTTCGGATATATAAGCGAACATCATCCCCAACTGAGGCCTTATCTGTCCATCTCTTACATTCAGCTTCTCTCGGCCAAGGGTCTTGAAGGAGAGGTGGAGGAGCTGCTCTCAAGCTTGAGCGAGGAGGAGATCACCGACGTAGACGCCGCCACATCTCTCTGCTCAGAGCTGTTGAGTCGGGACAAGGTCGATATGGCCAGGAGGGTTCTGAGCGGGATCAAAAGGGTAAGTCCGAGCGCCTACCGGACGAGGGAGATATACTTCAAGGTCGCCGATGCCTATTCCAGACGCGGTGATCTGGTCAAGGCTATAGAGGTCTATCAGGAGTGGCTGGATGCGACAAGGCCCAGAGGTAGGATCAAAGGCGCCCCTATCCGACCGCTCGGATCTTCCTACAGCGGCTATCATCCCATCGGTCTTTTCTTCCTGAGGGAGAACCTCTACTACGACCGCGATCGAATACGGGCGTTACAGGGGATGTTCAACGCCGCCATGCGGAGCGATAAGGTCGAGACGCTCCTGGAGATCTACGAGAGGAGGTTCGCCGAGACGAAGGGGTTTGAGAGGATCTATCCGGCGTTGGCGCTGAGCTACTTCTACTGGTGGGCGGGCAGGAAGGAGGACACGGCACGTGTGCTGAAGGAGACGTTGCCCGAGGTGGGGACCGATTTCTCGCTCGTCTCCTCCCTCGCGCTTTTAAAGGCACAGCTCGGCGATCACAAGGAAGCCGTCGCCATGCTGGAGGATCTGGCCTCAAAGGACCCCATGGGCAGGATCGGGTATCTCATGGCCGCGCTTCAGATCTCCGCCATAGCAGGGGACATCCGGAAAGCGGAGGAGATCGTCGAGAAGCTCCTCAACCTGCCCTTGAAGTTCGAGGATGTGATCAACCTCACCCAGGGGTGCCGTCTCTTCAACCTGCCCAGGGAGACGATCCTGAAGGCGGTCATGAGGGCCTACGCGCTATCGTATACCTCGACGGATATATCGAGGTTAAGCGAACTGGGGGAGGTCCTCTCCCAGTTCGGGAAGATCGAGGAGGCGAAGGCCGTGGCGGTACACATAGCCTCCCTCACCCGAACCTCATCCCCGTTCTCCTTCTGGCTGCAGAGGGCCAAGGTCACGACGCTCGGCAGGGATTACATCGAAGGATACGCCAAACGACTGGAGGAGAAGACGGCTAGGGAGCCTAATCCGTATCGTACGCTTCTCGCTCTTGCGAGACATTACCGGACGTACGAGCAGTACGGGAAGGAACAGGCCGCCCTGGAGAGGGCTCTGGCGCTGCGGCCGGAGAGCACGAAGGTGAAATTGCAGCTCGCCGAAAACCTGGAGAGACAGGGCAAGACCGAAAGGGCGGTCGAGATCTATCGCTCGATAATGAGGGAAAGTCCCGAAACGATCCGGCAGAACATCTGGCGGATAACCCGGACCTTCGTCCGATCCGGACACATAGATGAGCTCATCCGATACGCCGAGGAATCGCTTGCGAAACCCTCACTCCTGAGACAATACTCCCTCGCCGAATCGGTGGCAAATGAGTGTCTGCAGCAGAACATATACAGGGGAGCGGAGGAGCTGTTCGAGATGCTGCGGAGGGCTCAGCCGGATAGAAGCTACGACGATCAGCTGCTGAAGGTCTACCTCAACACCGGTCAGCCGGATAGGGCTGTTCAGCTCATCCGGGAAAAACTGGCCGACGAACGGTTCAAAGGGGCCAGATGGATCGAGGAGAGGACGAAGCTGATAGCGAAGCTGGCCGACATCTACACCTCCCAGGGGAAGCTGGATGAGCTGGCGAAGGATTTCGAGGTGAGGCTGAAGGAGAACCCTGATGATCCGGAGGCGAACTACGCCGCCATAATCGTCAAGCTCCGTCAGGGGAAGCTGGACGAGGCCAACAGACTGCTTAAGAAGATGGAGGCCTGGCCGGGATACAAATGGAACGTGTTCGCCTCTCAACTGGCAGGCGAATACATGAATGTCGGGGCATACGGGCAGGCCATAGGGATCTACAAACGGCTGACATACAGCACCTCCGACCCCGATCAGTTGAGCCGCTACTACGAGATACTCGGCGACGCCTATGAAAAGGCCGGAGATATGGATGCTGCAAGGTCAGCCTGGGAGAAGATGGCCGTGCTCAGGATGATGTCGAGGTATTGGCGGGATAAAAAGGATCTGGCGGAGTTTCTCGAAAAACACGGGCTGACCGATATGGCGGTCGAGATATACCGACAGATTGCCGCCACATCGCTGAATAGATATTCCCGCCTTGAGGCGAAGAAGAAGATGGCTCAGTTGACGAGAAAACCGGCCACGAAACCATCCCAGACCGAGGATATCGCCTCCCTCAAGGAGAAGCTCATCGAGTATGGCAGGCGCGGGGAGAGGGAAAAGGCTAGGGAGATACTGGAGAGGATCGTCGAGCTCGCACCTGCCGATCGGGAATCAAAGATGATGTTGCTCGACCTCTACATGGAGATGAAGGATTATGAGAGATGCATCGAGAAGGCGAGGGAGTTCCTGAAAACCGACCCGACCGACGTGGAGTGCCGTAAGAAGCTGATAGAGGCCTACCGGAGATCGGGCAGGAGGGATGAGGCGATCGCCATGATGGAGGAGTGGCTCAGGAAGACCCCGGATCCCGATATCTACGAGAAACTCGCCAGAGCTTACGCCGATATGGGTGAGCTGCGAAAGGCCATAGGCGCCTATGAGAAGGCCGCGGCCATGAAGCCGACCAACTCGTGGTTTCTCAGGAGGATAGCCGATCTGTACGTGCGTATGAATGAGCTTGATGCCGCCGAGAAAACCCTCAAACGGGCCTGTGAGGTGGAGTCGAACAAGTGGGAAAGAGAACGCCTCTACGAGGTGCTCATCAAACTCTATGCCCTTGAGGGGAAGCTCGAAAAGATGGTGCGATCGCACGATTGGCCCAAGGAATTCTACTTGAAACTGGGCGATTATTACCGGAAACGGAGGCAATTCAAGAGGGCGATCGCCGCCTATGAGGGATTGCCTGAGCCGGGAGGCTTCGTTCCTTTCGGCGGGAGGAAGGAGAATCTCATGCGCTGCTATGCCGCCCTGGGAGATCACGATGCAGCCGCAAAGATATTCCGGGAGATTTTGATGTCCGAAGGCCCGGGAGGGATGTCGGGCGGTAGTAGCTGGAACAGTATAGGCGGAGGCATATACTCGGTGGAAGTTCAATATGACCGTGAGAGGACATACGAAAAGCTGTTTGAAGCATATGAGGGGCTTAACCTACATGAGGCGACCCCTGCTCTGGAGACGATTTTGGAGAAATCCCCCGATGACGTCAACTGGCTCGCCTTCATGGGACGGTTCTACATCAGATCCCGACAGTTCGATAAGACCGTGGAGGTCTACCAGAAACTGGCCGAGCTACAGCCGTCCGAGGTGAGAAACCTCTACTGGCTCGCCGCTGCTCAGAACCTTGCCGGTCAGACGGAGGAGGCCAAAGCTACTTTGGAGAAGGCGAGACAGCTCCTCCGCGGCCTGACATCGGTGCCCTTCGACAACTACACCAACTTCTATTTCTATCTCGCCTCCGTTTGCGAGAAAGGGAGACTCTATCGGGAGGCCGCTGAGCTCTATCGGAAGCTGTTGAGTTCCCCCGGCAGATCGCTGTCCTTCTGCCTTCAGGAACTGGGGAAGCTTTACCTCATAACGGGACAGTACGACAAAGCGCTGGAGATCTACGAACGGATAATCAGGGAGAAACACCGCGTGGGCGGGGCGGAAGTGGCATGGCGGATCGCCCTGAAACGGGGCGATCTCTACGATATGGTGATCCGAAAACAGACGGAGAAGCTGCAATCCGCGCCGAATGACGTGAACTCGTTGCTGCTCCTGGCACGGGCATATGAGGGGAAGGGAGATTACGAGGGGGCGATGGAGACCCTGAAGAGGGCGCTGGAGATCGTCCCCGAAAACGATGCCATCTATGCCGAGATGGGCCGGATTCACCTGAAACGAGGGAGGCTCGATGAGGCCAAGGGAGCTTACGTGAAGATGCTTAAATTCACGGATGACGAACATCGAAGATCGAACATCATCGGGATGATCACGAGCTATCAGGAGTCGGGACAAACCGACGCACTCCTCGATCTGTTGATCGAGTTCCTCACCTCCGAGGAAAGCGGATACAAGGTGCGGGATCTGGTGGCGAGGCTGTCGAGGATGTACAGGTCGAGCGGGAAAATGGACACGCTGATATCGGCTCTGGAGACCTACGTGGCCGAACATGAAGATGACACCTCCACCCTCAAATTGCTCGCCGATCTGTATCGCGATCGCGGGGATTCAGGGAAAGCCAATGAGCTATACGCGAAATGGGTGGCCTCGGAGAGGGAGGCGTTCGCGAGCGGGAGGAAACGGTACGGTAGATCCACGCTCGCCAGGGAGCTGATGGACAGGGGGATAGAGCTGGAGACCGCCCTACAGCTATGTAAGGAGGCGGCTCAGGCCGATCCACTCAACTCGTACAACCAGGAGCCGCTCATAGAGGCGTACATCGCCTCTGAGCGATATGATGAGGCGTTGAAAGGGATCGAACGATACCTCCGTATCTTTGGATTCCCACCCGCAATTTCCTCCATATACAAGAGGCTGCTCCAGATCGCCGAATCGCCGAAAGACCCTCAGGGATTCGAGACCTTCTGCTTGAACCTGATAGAGCGTTTCCCGGAGGACCCGGCGATGAGGACATACGCTCATCTAGCCCTGAGCCTCCACTATCGCTCGATCGGCGACGAGGAAAAGGCCGGAGAACATCACGAAAAGACGGGGTTGGTCGAGAACTGGCACATAGCAGGTCCCTTCCAGAGCATAGGTCCCTTCGGGCGGGATCTTCCCTATCCACCTGAGGAGGAGTACCTCGCCAAGGGCGAGATAAACCTCGACTTAACCTACGACTGGATCGGAGGCAAGGTGAGATGGCATAGATTCGAGGGTGAAAGGCCGTTCGGCAGGATAGATCTTGCCTACCTGATCCCCAGCGAACGGGTCACAGCCTACGGGTATTCGACGATAGAGTCGCCGACCGAGGGAGAGGCGCTGCTGTATGTCTCAGCCGATGACGACATCAAGGTATGGCTGAACGGCAGGGAGATACTGTCCGAGAAATGGCGATGGATGGCGGATAAGCTCGACATGTACATCGTGCCCGTTAAGCTCAGGGCCGGGCGGAACACGATACTGGTCAAGATCCTGAACCACGAGAGGGATTTCTACTTCCGATTGCGCCTGCTCCGAAAATAACCCCGTTGTTTACCCCTGGTTGAAGCTAGCGGCAGGTGGGATTGAATTAAAAGGAGGTATGAGCGAGTCGGTTTATGAGCGAGGCGATATATCCCGCGCCGAAACCGTTATCTATGTTGACCACCGCCACGCCTGAGGCACAACTGTTGAGCATGGTCAGAAGCGCCGCCAACCCTCCGAAACTAGCACCGTATCCCACGCTCGTAGGCACAGCTATGACGGGTTTATCGACCAATCCGCCTACCACACTCGCCAACGCTCCCTCCATCCCCGCGACGACCACGAGAACGTTGGCCGAGGTGATCCTATCGAGGTTCCCAAGCAATCTATGCAGCCCAGCCACGCCGACGTCATAGATCCTATCGACCTCATTGCCCATTATCCAGGCCGTCTCAGCGGCCTCCTCGGCGACGGGAAGGTCCGCCGTCCCGGCCGAGATGACGGTCACCCCTTTGAGCCTCTCCTTGGGAACCTGCTCCAGTATCACCGCCCTCGCCAGATCGTTATATCTGGCCTTAGGGGCTATCTCGCGGATCGACTCGTATATCTCCCTCGACGCCCTCGTGGCCAAAAGATCGGCCCCCTTCGATATGATCCGCCTGGATATCTCAACCACCTGTTCCACCCTTTTCCCCTGACAGAAGATCACCTCGGGAAACCCCTGTCTGATCCCGCGATGATGATCCACCTTAGCGAACCCCAGATCCTCGAATGGAAGGGATTTGAGGTCATTTAGAGCTTCATCTATCGATAACTCACCCGATTTAACCCTCTCGAGCAACTCCTTTAGCCTTTCCCGGTTCATCCCCTCACCCTCGAAGCGGCGATGTAGGCCTGCCCCAGGGATATCCCGCCGTCGTTTGCGGGAACATCCCTGTTGAACAGCACGCGAAATCCCTGCTCAGCCAGCCTTTTAAAGGAGAGGTTCAGAAGCAACCTGTTCTGGAAGACTCCTCCGCTCAGCACCACATCGTTCAACTCGAATTCCTCTCTCATCTCCCGGCAGACCACGGCGATCACATCGGCCATCGTCCGATGAAACCTATGTGAGATCCATCCCGCGCTTTTGCCGGATAAGACGTCCTCGACCACGCCTCTGATCGTCTCGGACATATCCACCAGCCATGTGCTCTCATCCTTTATCAGATCCCAGCCGTAGCTTGGGGCCTCCACCTTTAATCCCCCTTCCCCCCACGCCTTCATCTCCAGCTCCATAGCGGCCTGAGCCTCGTAGCTTATGACCGATCGGACGCTGGCCAGTGCGGAGACGGCATCGAATAGCCTCCCACAGCTTGAGGTGAGCGGGGAGTTGATCTTCCGTTCGATCATCCGTACGATAAGCCTGAGCTTGGACGGGTCGATCCTTTCAAGCATGGGCAAACCCGTCCTCCAAAGTTCATCTCCGTATAGATCCCACAGATAGCTCAGCGCCATCCTATAGGGTTCCCTGACGGCCGCGTCCCCGCCGGGCAGAGGCAGATATTTGAGATGAGCGATCCTCACAAATTCCCTCTCGTCGGCCACCAGAAACTCGCCCCCCCATATCCTTCCGTCCGTTCCGTATCCCGTCCCATCGAACGACACACCTATCACCTTTCCCTCGATCCCTCTTTCGGCCATACAGCTTGCTATGTGAGCGTGATGATGCTGCACGCCGATGAGATCCAGCTTCCCCTGGAATTCCATGGCATATTTCGTCGAGAGGTACTCCGGATGAAGGTCGTAGGCGATGAATTCGGGCTCGATTCTGAATAGTTTCTTCATATACTCTATCGAATCGGCGAAGAACTTGAAGGCCTCCGCGTTCTGTAGATCGCCGATATGCTGGCTCAGGAAGGCGTGATTCTCCTTGGTCAGGCAGAAGGTGTTTTTGAGCTCCGCTCCGCAGGCGAGGATCTGCGGCATATCGATGTGAAGATCCACCGGGTAGGGCGCATATCCGCGGGAACGTCGGATCATGATCTGCGTTCCCAGATCCACTTTAGCCACCGAGTCGTCACACCGCGTGCATATCTCCCTGTTATGCATCAAAAACCAGTCCGCCAGATCCTTTAACCTCTCTCTGGCCTCCTCGTTATCTATCGCTATCGGCTCCTCGGAGAGGTTCCCGCTCGTCATGACGAGAGCGATGAAGGGTTTCACCCCCTCAGGCCGGAGATCGGAGCAGAACAGCAGATAGTGAAGCGGGGTATAGGGCAGCATCACGCCCAAAAACTCGTTGTTCGGCGCGACGGCCTCCGCTATCGGCGCATCGGGCTTTCTCCTCAGAAGCACGATCGGCCTCTGATATCCGGAAAGAAGCCTCTCCTCCTGTGCTGAGACGAAGCAGAAGGTTTTGATCGTCTCGATATCAGGTGCCATTATGGCAAAGGGCTTAAGGCTTTTGCGCTTCCTCTCCCTGAGCTTCGCAGTCGCCTCCTGACTTGAGGCGTCGCATGCCAGGTGAAATCCGCCCAGTCCTTTGATTGCGACGATCTCGCCCTTGGACAGCCTGCGTATGACCTCCTTTATCGCCTCATCCCTTTCGGCGACGATCCCCCTCGAGCCGCTTCTTTCAAGCCATACGTGTGGCCCGCAGGTATGACAGGCGTTCGGCTGAGCGTGGAACCTCCGATTCGACGGATCATCATATTCCGCCTGACACAGCTTACACATCTTGAACGGTCTCATGGTGGTGTTATGCCGGTCGTAGGGGATATCCTTGATTATCGTGAATCTCGGACCGCAGTTGGTGCAGTTGATGAACGGATATAGGTATCTCCTGTCGGTGGGATCGAAAAGCTCCCTGAGACAATCCTCGCAGATGGAGACATCGGGCGAGATCTTGATATACTTGCTCGAATCGCCCTCGCTATGTCGGATGGTGAAATCGGTGTATCCGATAGGTTCAAGCTCCCTGACCTCTATCGAATCTATCCGCGCCAAAGGAGGAGCCTTGGGACGGATCTGAGAGATAAACCCCTCTACCTCATCGACGGGGCCTTCCACCTCGATGTGCACGCCGTCAGTGGAGTTCAGAACCCATCCTTTTAAACCGTATTCGGCGGCGAGGTTATATATGAAAGGGCGGAACCCGACGCCCTGAACTACACCCTTTATGAGAAGATACCTTCTGACGATCATGATCAAATGAGATTATACCACGGGGAGGTCAGTTGGAGCAACTTATCTTCTAACCAGAGCCCAGCCCTTACTTGACGTGGCCTATCCTCACATGTATAATTGAGGGCGTGGAAGGCGAAATGAAGCCGAAGGAGTAAACGGTTGAAAATCATCAGCTCAATTCTGATCATTCTGACCCCGGTGATCATAATCGGCGTAATTCTGATCGGCCTGGGGATCGGGATCGGCTATCTGCTTTCGGCACTGCTTCCCGGGGTGAATATTGGAACGGGACTGGTGGCGGGAGCGATCTTCTCGGTCGGTATAGCATGGTTGTTTCTGCAGTTGATTTTGGTTTTTCTGCTGCCCGACGAGGATGAAGGGGAGGATGAATTCGACGAGCCAACCATCCTAACGACGTCCCGCTTCCTCCAGCGTCGGATGACATCGGAGAGACGAGGGCGAAGGAGGAGGAAGTAACGGAGTTCCATGGAGGGTAGGATGATAGGACATATGAAAAAGGCTATCCAAGCGGGAACAATGATGATCTTGCTAGCCTGCATCGCAACTTGGGTGTTGACCGGCTGTGAAAGCCAATCGGGAGGAAGTAGCTCTATCAGCCCGTTCAAAGGCGAGCCGATGATCGTGGATTCAGCCCTGTCGCTGGATGTGGTCGACAACCGACCCAACGGGATAACCGACACCTTCCGCCCGGACGACGAAAGGATATACCTGTGGATCTACTGGATCAACGTCGAGGGAAGCCATAACGTCAGAGTCGAATGGTTCTCGCCGGAACAGGGCACAGGGGAACCTCCCTATTACAAAAGCACGGAATACTTCACCTCCAACGGCGAGCAGATAACCTGGTTCTACCTGGAGAAGCCTGCGGGCGGGTTTGCCAGAGGTGAATGGGAGGTGTACGTCTACCTGGATAACTCCTTCGAAAGGTCGTATCTCTTCTACGTGGGGTGATAAAGGCTGAGTAAGTCATTTGTAGTCATTTATGGTCATTTGTTGTCATTTCAATAACCATAAATGACGACAAGTGACAATGAATGACTTGTTCTGGGAGGTGAAGGATGAGGGATTTAATCAGACGGGTTCGCGACGAGCTCATCTCCACCGAGGACACGGTATGTCTGCAGAGGGCATGGCTGGTCACCGAGGCCTATCGGAGATATGAGGATGATCCGCCTCCGCTGAAGAGGGCAAAGGCGTTCGCACATGTTCTTGGCAATATGGATCTGGACTTGAGCTCGAACCCGGTCTTCGCCGGAAACACATCCTCCCGTCCGCGGGCCTGGATGCTCATCCCGGAGCACGGCATAACCAATGACACGCAGGTGCTCATCGAAAACGAGGGGTTAGACCATATTCTGGACGGTAGGATACCACAGGAGATTCTGGATTACTGGAAGGATAAAAGCTTCGGCGGAGCTGCGGGCATCGGCCATCTGGCCGTGGACATGGATACGGTCGTCCACAGGGGATTGGAATCGCTGATCGCCGAGGCCGAACGGCACAATTCCGGCGAGACCGATCCTGAAAGGCGGATCTATCGTGAGGCGATGATCATCTCCCTTCAGGCGGTCATCGATTGGGCACATCGATATGCGAAGGCGGCCGAGGAAGCCGCACGGTCGGAGCGAGACGATGTGATTCGCGAACTTCTATTGCGCGTCGCACGAGCCTGTCGTCACGTCCCCGCCAAACCCGCCCGAGATCTGTTCGAGGCCTTACAGGCGATGGCCCTTGTTCATCTGGCGGTTGCCATCGAGGGGCATGGCATGTCCATATCCATCGGCCTGCCCGATAGAACCTTAGCCCCGTTTATCGATGATCGTTTCGACGCTGAGCAGGCCACGGATCTCATCGCCGCTTTCCTCCTGAAGATCGCCGCCAACTCCTTCCTGGGCCGGGGCTCTAAAACCCAGGCGATCACCGTCGGAGGTGCGAACCATCTGGGCGAGGATCAATCCAACGCCATAACATCCTGTTTTCTGGACGCCTTCGACCTCCTTCGTATAGGCGATCCCCATCTCTTCCTGCGCTGGCATGAAGGGCTGGACGAGAAGGTGAAACGACGGGCCGCCGGGATGATCGCATCCGGAATCAGCATGCCCCAGTTTATCAACGATAGGCCGACGGTGGAAGGGTTCATCAATTTGGGCGTCTCCGAGGAGGACGCCTGGGATTACTGCGTGATAGGCTGTAACGAGCTGGGGATACCCGGACGGTTGATGTCCACCGCGACCGCCACGATCGGCGGCACGATCCAATATCTGGAGCTACTCAATGAGACGCTGTTTAACTTCCCCGAACCCGATTCGATACGCGACATGTCGCAACTGCTGGTCCATCTGGAGGAGAGGATGAGACGGCGTGCCGTTGAGATGCGCCGGCGTGGGTTGAACCGATGGAGGAGAATGGCGGAGCGCGTCCCCACCCCCTTTACCTCCTCGCTCATGCATGGCTGTATCGAGCGGGGACGGGATTTGCTTTTGGGGATGAAATATTGGTTCCCGGGTTACTATGAGCGGGGGCTGACCAACGCCATAAACGCCCTTGCCGCCATCGAAAGGACGGTCTTCCAGGAGAGATCGATCTCGCTCGGTGATCTGATCCGAGCTATGCGTGAGAATTTCCCCGACGAGAGGATACGCCAGCTCCTGCTCGCCGGCCCGAAATGGGGGGAGGACGATGAGAGGGTAGATCGATGGGCCTCCGTTTTGACAGGGATGCGTGAGAGGGTGTTGAAGGAGGTGGACGCGCAGTTCGGCCATCCGACACATACGGTCTGCCATGTCGTCCGCAGCCTTCATTACGTGGATGGCAGACGCATAGCTGCCTCTCCCGACGGTCGTCCGGCCTGGACGCCGGTTGCCGATAGCATCGGGGCGGAGATGGGGATAGGACGCAACGGCCCGACGGCCATCCTCAAAAGCGTGCTCAAGCTGGATTACCCCGGATGCTATCGCGGGGGATATAACCTGAACCTGACCCTCCCGAAATCCGAAGCGAAACCGGAGGTGCTCCTGCCCCTCATCGAGGGATTCTTCACAAGGGGAGGACAGGAGCTCCAGATCAACTGTTTCGACGCCGAGATGCTCAGAGAGGCTCAAAAGGAACCCGAGAAATACAGGGATCTTGTGGTGCGGGTCGCCGGTTTCTGCACGAGGTTCATCGATCTATCCCGGAAGGAGCAGGAGGAGCTCATCAGACGGGCTGAGGCGTTAGAGACCTGCCGGTGATCCTCCGGTATGCCTCCAGATATTTAAGGGAGGTGTTCCTGACCACCTCGTCGGGCAATTCGGGCACGGGCGGCTGTTTATCCCAGTTGATGCTTTCCAGATAATCCCGCACGTACTGTTTATCGAAACTCCTCTGAGATCTGCCGGGCTCATAGTCGGATTTATCCCAGAACCTGGAGGAATCGGGGGTGAGCATCTCATCTATCAATATGAGCTCTCCGTCATGAAGGCCGAATTCGAATTTGGTGTCGGCGATGATTATCCCCCTGGAGTCCGCATACTCGGCGGCCGCCCGATAGATCTCGATGCTTTTCTCGATTATCCTCTCCGTCAGATCCTCCCCGATGAGCTCCTTCATCCTGGAGATCGGTATATTCTCATCATGTCCCGTCTCGGCCTTGATGGCCGGGGTGAAGATCGGCTCGGGCAGTTTATCCGACTCCCTAAGCCCCTCAGGGAGTTTCATCCCGCACACGGTGCCGTTTTGACGATACTCCCTCCAGGCCGATCCGGAGATATATCCCCTCACGACGCACTCTATATCTATCCTCTCAGCCTTTCTGACCAACATCGCCCTGCCCTCAAGCAGATCGGCGAACCTGTGGAGATCATCGGGGACTTCGGTCGAGATCATGTGATTCGGAGCTATCGATCGGGTGAAATCGAACCAGAATGCCGAAAGTCCGTTGAGGACTTTTCCCTTGTAGGGGATACCGTTTGGAAGGACGTAATCGAAGGCGGAGATCCTGTCGGTGGCGACAATCAAAAGCTTATCCCCCAGATCGTATATGTCCCTGACCTTCCCTCTCTTGAAGAGCCTAACACCTTCCAGCCTGGTCTGAAGAACAACCTCCATAATTTCTCACCTTTCAATGTTCATATTTTCTTTCGTAGTGTTGCCGTTTTCGGCGGAGTAAACCCGCGCTATCATTTTAGCATCAACGTCAGTATAGCCGCCATCAGCGTCGCCCATGAGCCGATGAGGGCAGCTATAATCCATTTCATGAAGGTATAGAACCTCTCGTCCATCACCTGAAATCTTTCATCTATCCTTTGGAACCCCTCTCTCATCTCTTCCCTTAATCCCTTGATTTCCTCTTTCATCTCGCCCCTCAGCCTATCTACCTCTCCCTTCACCCCTGCTATCTCCTCTTTCATCTCATCTCTCAACTTATCCACCTCTCCCCTCACCCCTGTTATCTCTTCCTTCATCTCACCTCCCAGCTTATCTACTTCTCCCCTCACCCCTGTTATTTCCTCCTTCATCTCATCTCTCTGCTCCGCTATTTCTCCCTTCACCCCTGCTATTCCCTCTTTTATCTCCTCCCTGAGTCCGGCTATTTCACCTCTCATTTCCCCTCTGAGTTCCTTCAGCTCCGCCTCCACGTTTCCCAGCCGTTTATCCACCTGTTCCAGTATCCCCTCCATTTTGGCCACTCTTTCCTCAAGCCTCTCTTCCATCTGAAGTGCCTCCTCACTCCTTTCCTATTCAGTTATTTCAGTATAACCATTCTCCTCACAAACCCCTTACCACCA
>CAZHVH010000020.1:4430-19244 GCA_964535855.1 uncultured bacterium | reverse complement strand
GCGGTCGAGGAGCACGTGAGGATATGCCCCAAATGCGCAGGGGAGCTTGAGGAGACGGAGGAGACCGCCTCCCTGATTCAGCGGGCCGTGTCGATTGAGATGGATCTCGCCTCAGATCGGCTTGAGGATCTGGAGATGAGGGTCTATCGAAAGGTGGCATGGCAGGCGATAAGGGAGAATGACAGGATGAGTTGGTGGCGGACGATATGGCGTCCGTGGGCTCAGGTCGCCTCCGCCGCTGCCGCTCTGGTGTTGGGGATTTACATCGGCGCCTCATATATCTCATCCTTACATCCGGCTCAAAATCAACCCCAGATCGTTCAGATCGCTGATCCCAATGAGTGTATCCGTAAAAGGCTCCAGAGGTTCGCCGATGAGAGCGCCATGAAGAGGTTAGAGAACGCCAGGGTGATAAACTACATCCGCGGCGACTCCTGGTCGGCGTGGGGGGAATATCAACAGGTCATACATGAAAACCCCGATAGCTACCTTGCGACGGTGGCTATGGAGGAGCTGGCCCAAGCGGGATATAAGCCATGATACGTAGAGCGACCTTGGTGCTGATCCTCATCCTAGCCGCTGGTTCCACTGCATACTCACGTAATGAGGCATCGTTCGATGAGGGGATCGCCAACCTCATAGATTCCGGCCGATATGATGAGGCGATCTCTAAGCTTCAATCTCGCCTTAAATCGATCAGGGATAAAGAGCTGGTCGCCGACACCTTGTTTCAGATCGGCGATATATACTACAAATACCTTCACGACTACCCCAAAGCGCTTGAGATATACCGCAAAATCGAGAGGTTGAACGACGGAAGCCCTGGGGAGACCTACGTGGCTTTAGCCAAGATGCTTGAAGCGGAAGTTCTATGCAGAACGGGTGAGTTCGAAAAGGCGATCGATATCTACAGGGATATATCCCGAAACTATCCATCCGGGACGCTCTATCACAGGGTAGCCCGTCAGAAATACCTCAACATCCAAAACGCCCTCAAGAACCTGAGGGAACAACGAAAGATAATAGGGAAGGTTCAGGGTACGCCCCTTGAGGTGCAGCTACATCTCCAAATGGCAGAGCTGTTCAAATCCGACCTAAATCGGCCTGAGAAGGCGATAGAGGAGTATAGGCTGATAGCCGAGAGGTTCCCCACAAGCCCCGCCGCTCCGGAATCGCTGTGGTGGGTCGGTTACCTCTATGCCTCATTGAACATGCCTGAAAAGGCGATCTCAGCCTATAGAGAGGTGATGGAGCGATACCCGGCCAGTAAGTTCGACGCTGAGGCCATCTTCCAGATGGGCAGGCTTTACATGTCGCTAGGCAATTACAGGGAAGCGGCGGATGCGTTTGAAAGGCTTATAACGACCCGACCGGCTTTCTGGAAGCTCCCCGCAGCTTTCTACTGGCTTGGGATGTGTTACGAGAAGATGGATGAGTACGGTGAAGCCATAGATTCACTTAAGGCCTTCACGAACGTTTACCTCAGCAGACAGGAGCACATCATCTGGGCCGGAGATATAGGCAAGCATAGCGAACCTAAGCTCAAAATAGAGACCGAAATGACGGCGAAGATCCATCAGCTTGAGCTCAAGCTGCCCGAATCCCTCTGGAGGAGGGCATCCTGCGCTATGAGGGAGGGAAGGTTTTCACAGGCCGCGGGATTGTTCAGGAAACTGATCAGCCTTTTCCCTGATAGCCCCTACTCCGCCGAGGCTCTCTCAATGCTGCCCAAGGCTGAGATGATGGCGGAGGTTCAGGAGTGCCGCAGGATAATAGATCAAAGGCCCAATTCGGTCGCATCAGCCATAGCACACTTCAGAATAGCCGAGCTCTATGAAAACGGCCTCTTGGATTACAAGCGGGCTTTAAAGGAGTACCAGGCGGTGGCTCAAAGCGCCGATGACCTGTGGAAGGCGAAGGCGCTTTACAGGATGGGAATGATCTATCAGGAAAAGCTTAAGGGATATGAGGAGGCTGTGAAGATCTTCAAGAGGATCACGGATGAGTTTCCGAAGACCGAATACGCCATGATGGCCTACTATCAGATGGGAGAGCTCTATCGCAAACACCTCAACAGACATAGAGATGCCCTGGTGGCATATTCGGAGATAGCGTCGTATCCGCCGCATACCAGGTATCTTGGGGACGGTTTCGTAGATAGCCTGGTGGACGCTGCCAACTTCAGGATCGGAAGGACCTACTTCGAGAACCTACACGATGTGAAGGACGCCCTTAAGGTCTTTCGGGAGTTTATCAGATCCAATCCCCGATCGCCTAGGCTTGCCGCCGCATATGTGTTTATCGGGATGATATATGAACATCAGGGGAAAACAGCTGAGGCGATCGATGCCTATCAGAAGGCGGTTGATAAAATCCTGGAAAGTCCCATCCAGGCGAGAATGCTCAGGGAGGAAGCGACCGAGCTCAACCTCCAGACGGAGGATCAAGCCGAGATCGCCAGAAGGATCATGAACAGGATAAACGCCGTCAAGGCGAAGATCAATCGAAGAGAGCCTCCACGAACTCACGGGCGTTGAAATCCTTCAGATCCTCTATCCTCTCTCCTTAAACTTCAACAATCTTGTAACGGTTTCCTCTGTGAGGTATAATTCGATTAAGGGTCCTGTGAGGCAAGCAGTTGGAGGATTACCTTCGAAAGCGGTTTCTAACCTGAAGAGATCGTTTTGACGGGAGGTTAATGCGATGATACGACGTATAGCAATTCAGGGCTATAAGTCGTTCCACGATGTAGAATTGGAGCTGGACCAGCTCACCGTCATTATCGGACCGAACGCTAGCGGTAAGAGCAACCTGTTTGATGCGTTGAAACTATTGAGCCGGGTTGCTACAGAACGCAGTCTTGCCGATGCCTTTTCGGACCATAGGGGAGACCCGATTGAAGCTTTTGATTACAGTAGAGGTGGTATCGAAGGACTTTTGCAGCAGGAGCGCCTTGAATTCGCTATAGAGGTAGATGTGGAGCTTTCTCAATCACTCGCTCAAGAGGTGGAGAAACAGATCAGAGCCTATCGAACTGGAACGGCCCAGAGCAGCGATACGCAGGGAGGAACGAGACAGCGGGTCAAAAAACGGCTGTTACGCTATCGAGTGAGCGTGGAGATGATGCCGAAAACAGGTATCCTGCGGGTATGCGATGAATCCTTGTGTGCTTTGAGAGAAGAAGATGGGCAATTGCGACCGGATGAACGACGCAAGCCCTTTCTTGAGCGCGTTGAAGATAGATTGCGGCTGCGTCTAGAGGGGCAAGCCCGACCTACTGAATATGAGCTGGGGCTGAACTATACCTTGGTCTCCCAGCCGCTCTATCCGCCTCACTATCCGCATATCACGGCTTTCCGCGAGGAGGTGAGCCGTTGGCGGTTTTATTACCTTGAACCGCGGCTTATGCGTGAGGAAAGCCCACTGAAAGCTGTCAATGAACTTACCTCCTCAGGCGGCGATATGGCGGCGTTTTACTATACCCTTTGTAATCAAAACGGGGGCCAGTTTGAAAATCTCCAGAAAACCCTTTCTATGCTGGTGCCGGGCGTAGACGGTATGAAGGTGATTCCAACCGAAAAAGGAAGGCTTCAATTAAGGATATGGGAACGCGGTGTACCCTTCTCAGCCAAAGTGTTATCGGAGGGAACGCTTCGACTGCTCGGTTTATTGGCCATTCTCAGCCCAACAAACCCCGCTACAGTTGTCGGCCTTGAAGAACCGGAGAATGGTGTACATCCACGCCGCCTGCGGTTAATAGCGGAGCTCTTACAAAATGCATCTGAACACAAACAGGTTATCGTCAACACTCACTCGCCGCTTTTGCCGGACTATTTTAATCGTGCTCGCTTCGTAAGATGTGTTAAACATAAAGGGCACACTCTATTTGAACCCTTGCCATTCCGGTCGGAGGGAGACCTCTTCCAGCGGATTGATGTGGAGGAAGCTCTGGAGGAAACACCTATGCCCATGTTCCACAAGATGCTCCGAGGAGACTTCGATGCGTAAGGTAAGGATCGCTTACTTCTTCGAGGATATAGCACAGGAACGGTTTGTGCGTAGATTGGTTCATCGAGCTACACAGAACCTCAACCTTCATTTGGAAGAGGAAGTACGTAATGCCACTCACGGCAGTCTTATATGGATAGAGCTACGCCAGTATCTTCGAGAAATAAGTTCTGGAAAAGCGTTTACTCCTGATATGTTGCTCGTCATTGTGGACGGTAACTGTGAAAAACCTGTTCAAGCGCGTGAGAGAGTGAGACAAATTTGTCAGGGATCTGAATGTCAGATCCCTTTCGTGGTATGTGGTATTCCCGATCCGCACATAGAACGCTGGTATCTGGAGGATGCAAGCGCGTGGCAGAAAATTCTGCCAGGGGCAAAAGTGCCATCGTTACGCTATCAATGTCGCCAGGATTACTATAAAAACGCCCTGAAGAACACCATTCGCGAGGTAAACATAGAACCGTTGCTGGGTGGGGCCGAATATGGTGAGGATCTAGCGGAGGTCATCGATTTGTACCGGTTGAGTCAAAAGGATCGCTCCTTCAAAACCTTCTGGCAGGATTTAACCCATGCCCTAAAACAGCTAACAACGATCAAATAAAACTCTATCTATCCGGCTTGAACCCCAAAGATACACAACTTAATCGAAGAGAGCCTCCACGAACTCACGGGCGTTGAAATCCCTCAGATCCTCTATCCCTTCCCCCACGCCGATCAGCTTGACCGGTATCCCAAGCGTATCCCTGACGGCCAGAACTATCCCCCCTTTGGCCGTTCCGTCCAGCTTCGTTAAGGCGATACCCGTGACGGGAACCGCCTCGTTGAAGGTCTTAGCTTGGATGATAGCGTTTTGACCTGTGGTGGCGTCCAGCACCAGCAAAACCTCGTGGGGCGCGCCGGGAAGCTCTCTTCCCATCACGCGCGCTATCTTCTGAAGCTCCATCATCAGCGGCTTTTTGGTGTGTAACCTTCCGGCCGTATCGACGATCAGAACATCGGCATCCCTCGCCTTTGCCGCCTGAATCGAATCGAAGACCACGGCGGCCGGATCGCCACCCTCGGCGCCCTTGATCAGCTCCACGCCGGCCCTCTGACACCATATCTCAAGCTGGTCGCTCGCCGCGGCCCTGAAGGTATCGCCGGCGGCGACCAGCGTCTTTAGGCCCTGATTCTTAAATCTGGCCGCCAGCTTGCCTATCGTAGTGGTCTTACCCACCCCATTGACGCCGAGTATCATTATGGAGTAGGGCTTAGCCCCGCCGACGTCCAACGGCCTGTCCTCGCCGAATATCTGAAGCATCTCCTCCTTCAGAATCCCTATCAACTGCGAGGGCTCCTGGATACCTCTCTCCTGGACCGTCTCCCTAACCCTGTCCATCAGCTTCAGCGTGGTCTCGACCCCAACGTCGGCCTGGATGAGAACCTCCTCTATCTCCTCCATCAACTCCTCATCTATCCTGGTCCTGCCCTGAATTATGGAGCTCACCTTGCCGAGTATGTTCTGCCTTGTTTTAGAGAGTCCATCCCTAAGCCGGTCGAGGAGACCTCTTCTCCCTTCAGCCATTTCCTGAGCATCCTGTCCCTTTTTCCTGCTGAAAATTCCCTTTAGCATGAAGGTCAACCTCCGGATTTTGACTCAGGATAATCTTATCGAGAACACCCTATATCTTCCTGAATAGGGAAGCATCTTAACCTTCACGTCCTCCACACGAGCGGAGGATGGGCCGATCCTACACCAGTCTATGAACTCCATGACCGCCCTTCTATCGCCCTCCACCATCGCCTCAACACTTCCATCGGGAAGGTTTCTCACCCACCCCTTAAGGCCGAGGAGATGGGCTTTATTTCTCAGAAACCACCTGAATCCAACTCCCTGGACAATTCCTTTGATCGTTATATGTGCGCCGATCTTGCCGGCGAAGGAGCTCATCGATTCCCCTCCCACATCCTTTCAGCCTCCTGAGGGGTCAATCGAGGCAACCTAGGCAACTTTTACCTCTACAAAGGTGGTTAGAATATCCCTGCTTAGGATCTCTCTTATCTCCTCCTCAGATAGCGTCTCCAGATAAAGTTCTATAGCTTCCTTTATGTTATCCAGCACCTCTTCCAAGGAGTCCCCCTGGGAGTGACATCCTTCAAGTTCAGGGCAAAAGGCGTAATATCCATGTTCATCTCTTTCTATAACAACGGTAACTTTATAAGGCATAATCAAACCTCCCGGCAAACCTACAGCTCAATCCTCGATCACTCCCCAGTAGCTGAAGCTATCTCGCTCAGCGATAAAGCGGGATGGATTATACCATTTTCACCTTATCTCGTCTATGTTATCCACCACCTTTTCAACCGCCCCGGCGATGTCATCCATATCCTCTTCGCTCCCCAAAAGGACGCTCTGGAAGATCCATACCACATCCCTGCACACCTTCTCGACGTTGGGGAGATATACCTTCGAATAATCCATCTCCTTCCCGTAGTATGGACATCCCACCGGGCAGCGTCGGATATCAGATTGGAACATCCTCTCCCTGTAGAGCGGGTTATATCCGGATGAGCAGGGGATCCCCTCCGCCCTCAGAGCCGCTATAAACCTATCGCGAGGCACGCCGAAAAGCTCGGAGTCGTACCTGAATATGAAGAGATGACATCCATGTCTCGTTACCCTCTCATCCCGTTTCTGAGGCTTTATGCCCTCGATATCGGAGAGTTTCTCGGCGAGATAAAGGGCGTTTCGGTTTCTGGTCTCGGTCTGTTCCTCCAGCTTCGGCAGTTGTGCCAGCAACACGGCGGCCTGCCACTCGGTCATCCTGTAGTTGCCGCCCATGACGTTATGTTCATACCATGCCCCCTCCTTACGTCTGCCGCAGTTGTGGATCGACCAGACCTTCTCCTCCAGCTCCTTATCGTTTGTGCTGATCAAGCCGCCCTCGCCTGCGGGCAGGTTTTTGCTCGACTGGAAGCTGAAACAGCCCATATCGCCTATCGAACCGACCCTTTTCCCCTTCCACTCAGCTCCATGTGCCTGGGCGCAATCCTCTATAACCACAAGGCCGTGTTTTCGGGCAATGGCGTTTATCGCGTCCATATCGGCCGGACATCCGCCTATGTGTACGGGGATCACCCCCTTCGTCCTCTCCGTTATGGCGGCCTCAACGCTTGAGGGATCGATGTTGAAGGTGTCGGGATCTATGTCGGCGAACACAGGTATAGCGTTTGCCGCTATGACCGAGGAGGCGGTGGCTATGAAGGTGTAGGGCGGGACGATCACCTCGTCGCCCGCTCCTATCCCCGCGGCCTGAACGGCCAGTTGGAGCGCTATCGTGCCGCTTGTAACTGCCACGCCGTATTGTGCCCCGACATATCGGGCGAACTCCCGTTCGAACTGCGGCACCTTGCTCCCCCCGATGCCCCAGACGCCGCTCTCCCACACCTCCCTGAGCGCCTGCAGCACCGCTTCATCCTTGGGAGGCCATCCCGGAAAGGGTTTCGTTCTCACCGGCGTTCCGCCGTTTATCGCCAATCTTGCCATGTTAACCTCCTTACCTACTGCTGTCTCTCCTCCTTAAGGTGTAGCTCTGCCTCCTTGATGTCGGCTATCAAATAGGGATCTTTGGTGAGCTCATATGCCTTTTTGTAGGCCTTAAGCGCCTCCTCGTAATCATACAGATAGTATCGGTTGATCTTACCGATCCACTCCCATGCATCGGCGTCATCCGGATCGATCGAGACGACCTTCTCGTAAAACTCAAGGGATTTCGAGTAATCCCGGAATCCCGTCTGATAGGTCTGGGCCTTGACCTTGAGATAATCAACTAACTGCGATTTGAGCTCCTGGTAATCGGGATTCAGTATGTATCCTTCCTCAAGGATCGCCAGGGCTCCATCGAGGTCGCCTTTGCTGTAGAGGAGCCTTCCGAGCTGAAGCCTCGCCTTCAGGCCGAAGGGATAATCCTCCAGGATATGGGGCTTCAGATTTGGATCGCATTCGATCGCCCTTCTCAGCTCCCTCTCAGCCGTTTTGGGATCGGATGTCTGGAAGTTAACCCCCAGATAGTAATGTGCCTCGGCGTTATCGGGATCTATGTCGATCACGTTGAGATAGATCCCGTTTGCTCTCTCGATCTCGCCGTGTTCGCCTAAGATCCTGGCCTTCAAGAGCAGAGCGTCGACGTTATTCGAATCATGCCTTATTATCTCGTCCAGATCGTCCATGGCTTCGAAGGTCCACTGATTTCTGTAGTAAATCACCGCTATGTCGTACCTTGCCTTCAACAGGTTGGGATCCTTCAGTCTGGCATACCAGCTTGCCACCATGGCATCGGCCATCCGCCCCTCAATGAGGAACCTATCGGCTTTTGTGAGATACTCCTCGCCGCTTAGCGGCAGTTTCCCTCCCGTCCTCCTCGCCCATGAGCTGAGCGAGAGAAGTGCTATCAGGAGGAAAGCAGTTATCAAGCCGAGTTCAATCCAAAATCCTTTTCCGATCTTCAGCGATCTCATCGGGCACCCCTAAAACTTGGGCTTCGGTTTCCGGCAGTACCATAAACCGGCTATCAGAGCGGTCAACGGTATGGTTATGACCATCCCGATGCTTCCGGCCAGTATCCTGATCACCTCGGCCGAGATGACATCCACGCTCAGAAGCTGCATGCTCGTCTGTGCGAAGATCTTAGTGCCGAGGGAGGCCATCACCAGAAGAAGCCTCAGGCCGAAATAGGCGAAGACGAGCGTATTGGACATCGTCCCCAAAACGTCCGTCCCGACGTTCATCCCCGCTCTGATCAGCCTCGCCGCCGTGATATTCGGATCTGCACGCTTAATCTCGTCCATGGCGGATGCCACATCTATCGAGGCATCCATCGCCACCCCTAAAACGCCGATGATCATGCCGCCCAGAAGCAGTTTCTCGAAATTGAAACCCATCTCCTTCACCCCGCTTGAGCCCAACGCCTCGATGATGGAGGCCACGTTGGCCGTGGCCATACCGGTCAGATGAAGCCTGTGCTGGGCGTAGGCGACCAAACCGGTTGCTATTATCACCCCGCCTATCGTCCCAAGCACCGCCGAAAAGGTCTTTCGGTTGAATCCGACGATCGACATGAGCGAGAGTATAGCTATAATGGCGGAGACTAGACAAACGGAAACGATCGGATCACGCCCGCTCCTCAAAAGGGGCAACATCACCAGATATATCGCCATCCCGGAAAGGATGAGCGCAAGGGCGTTCCGAACCCCCTGTATCCTCCCCACAACCACTATGAGAATCAGAAGCAGGCCCGCCAGGAAGATGATGAAGCTGTCCCTATCGTATTCCTGGATCAACCCTATGGCGTCCAGGTTGTCGCCCGTGCCCGTCACCCGGCAGAGTATCGTATCCCCCACGGAGATATACCGGCTTATAAGCGGGAGAGCCAGAGGTTTGATGACGTTCCTCAGCACGATATGCCTGCCCCTGTATCTGCCGCCGAGGAGTTCAACCTCAAACACATGGTTGACGCTCCCTCTCTCCTCGAACACCTTTGTGTCCAGAAGTCTGACTACCTTCCCCTTCACGTATTCGGTGATGGATGAGTTAGGCCCTTCGCCGGATCGGCTTATGACGGCGTTGTTATGCAGGTTCAGGTTGTAAAAGACATATGTGAAAAGGGTTATGAGGAATATCGCTATGGGGATCAGCCAGCGTCCTTTCATCTCAACCTTCCCATTTCCGGTAGACGACCTTCCCGCCCACTATGGTCGCCCATATGGAGAGATCGAAATCCAGTATAACCAGATCTCCATCCTTGCCTACTTCTATGCTTCCTTTTCTATCCTCCATTCCAATCGCCCTTGCTGGATTTTCCGTAACGGTCCTGATCGCCACATCGAGCGGACAGTCGGTGAATTTCATGAGTCGCTCGATCATCTGGCTTAACCCCAACGAGGTGCCGATCAAGGTGCCGTCGGCATATCTGGCCGCTCCATCCCTGGATTCGTATTCGATCCCGTTGTAGATGTATCTTCCGTCCGGAAGCCCTATCGACTGCATTCCGTCCGTGATCGTTATACTCCGTCGAGGGCCTATGAGGTTAAACGCCCACCTCAACACCTTGGGATGAAGGTGAACGCCATCCGTTATGATCTGAACGTCTAAATCATCCGACTCGAAGACGGCGAGCAGGGGGCCGGGGTTCCGATGGTGGAGTGAGGCCATGGCGTTGAAGAGATGCGTTACATGTGATATCCCGGCCCTTATGCCCTCCAGCGTCTCCTCATATGAGGCGCTGGTATGGCCGAGCGAGGGAACTATCCCGCTATCGCGAAGCTCCTCTATTATCCCCAGACTTCCCTTCAGCTCCGGCGCTATCGTCATGATCCGCAACGTGCCGCCGGTCAGCTCCGATATCTCCTTAAGTACTTCCTTCGAGGGCGGACATATGCAATTGGGCTGGATCATCCCCCTCTTTTCGGGCGATATGAAAGGGCCTTCCAGATGAATTCCCAAAAGGTTTGCTCCTCCCAGATCTCTACCGACGTTTTCCGCGGCGACGCTGATGTGGCGGTTATCCCCTTTCGGGCGGAACACGGTGGTGGCGAGGAAAGAGGTGGTGCCGAACCGCGCACAGGTTCGGGAGATGGCCCGGAGGGCCTCCAGGCTTCCATCCAGCACATCACCGCCTCCCGCGCCCTGAATGTGCACGTCTATAAAACCGGGGGCGACGACGCGGCCCTCGGCGTCCAGGCTCCTGACCGATCTCACTTCAGGATCGGGTTCGCCTATTCGGCTTATAACCCCATCCCTGATCGATATCGAGACGAGCTCATCCTCGGACGAATTGAAAAGCCTGCAGTTCCTCACGATTAGTTCTTTACGATCCATCCACAGTATCCCCCATCCCGGCAATTCGGCCGTATCGCCAGACGAAGATCAGATTGCCCTTTGGCCTATTTTATACTTAAAACCATATCGTGTCAAGAATTTCAGGAGGGGGGCAGGGTATAACCCTGCCCATGGCGATAAGCTCAGAACGTCTTGACGGCGCCCCAGAAGGTGGCGAGGCAGTTTTCGCCCGTCACGGCAGAGGGGATGGAAGGCCCGTTCTCCATGAGGCTCTTTATCTCGTCCTGGGAGAGGGCCTTGCCGAACAGGACGAAATCGTCCATCAATCCGGTGAAGGGTCTGGCGTTATCTATGTTATATCCGACCCGTGCGCCCAATCCCCAGTCGCCGGCGATGTCCACATCTGCCTCGGCATCGACCTCTTGGAGCACCTCGCCGTTGATGTATAGGATCGCCTTCTTGGCAGATCTATCGTAGGTCGCGGCGTAGTGTATCCACTCGCCCCACGTTACGGTTCCGGCCTTGATATCGCAGATCTTGTTGGAACCGTAGCCGCGGAGGCAGAACCTGAATCTCCCGTCGCTGCGCAGTTCGGGGTGGATGAGCCAGGTTTCGTCGGACGCCCTCGCGTTAAATATGGCATGGCTATCGCCGGTGTTCTCACAATTCACCCATGCCGCTATTGTGAAAGTGGAAGTTGGGATATCCTCCTGGGGGAAATTGGCCCCGTCCAGGTCGATATAGCTTCCCTTCTCGAACTTGGCGGCCTTTCCCCTTTTGCCGTCAACCTGCGTGATGTTGCCGACGATCTTGCCGTCATGGCCGTTGCCCGATTCGTCGATCACAGTGTCGCCGACGATCTTATCGTAGCTGTAGTAGATCACTATCTCCGGAGCGGCCAGGCTCCAGACAGTCATCCCAAGGGCAAAGGCCCAAATAAGCGCCAGCATCCCTAATCGCTTCATCTTTACCCTCCTCTTAGGTTAAGAGATTCGGGCGGTTGGACCGCCCGCGTTACACATTAAAACCTCTTCAGATCTCCCCAGACTGTTGCCAATTTGCCCTGAGCCGAGACGGCCTTGGGCAGAGGGCCGTTCTCCATCAGGTTCTTTATCTCATCGGGCGTCAGCGCTTTGGCCCAGACACAGAGATCATCCATTATACCGGTGAAGGGTCTGGCGTTATCTATGTTATATCCCACACGGACTCCCTGTGTCCAATCCTTCATCAGCTTGTGCTTTTCGGTGTTTTGCTTGATGATCTCCTCGCCGTTGATGTACAGAGCTGCATAGCCTTGGATGGAGCTATATACCCCCGCATAATGGAGCCATGTGTCCCACTCCACCGTTCCCGCTCTGATGTCGAATATGGTCGTCATTCCCTTCGTCCTCAGCAGCCATCTGAACTGGCCGTTGTTGCGCAGCTCCGGATGGATTATCCATGTCCCGTCGCCGCCTCGGACGTTGAATATAGCGTGATGATCCCCCGTATTTTGACATTTCACCCATGCACAGACCGACATCTCGTCTTCGGGTATGTCATCGGCTGGGAAGTTGGCTCCATCCAGATCCAGGTAACTGCCCTTCTCGAACTGCGCCCCCATTCCCCGTTTGCCCGGAACCTGCTTGATATTGCCCACGATTTTGCCGTCATGGCCGTGTCCCGACTTGTCGATGACGAACCCGTTTTGGAAATCCTCATAGTCATAGTAGATTATAAGCTCTGGAACCGGTATAGCCGCCCAGGATAAGACTGCACCGCTGAATACCAGAGCCAAGGCCGCGATAAACCTCCCCATCTTCCACCTTCCTCCTTCCTGGATTTCAAATTTAAAGCGATCTTCGATAAGAAACCGGTTTCTACGCCCTTATTATAATTTAGGATGAGCCTGCTGTCAATCGATCTATCACGTTCAACAGCTTTTTCAGCTTTACCGGATCACGCTTGCCCGGTCTGATCTCGACCCCGCTACAGAGATCTATCCCATAGGGATCGACAAGGCGAACGGCCTCTGACACGTTTTCAGGCGTTATACCACCTGATAGGAAGATAGGTGCTTCCACCCTTTTTATCAGCTCGGCGGTGATCCTCCAATCATGCCGTTTACCCGTCCCCCCGCGCCTGGTGGGGGTGAACGTATCGATCAGGAAGGCCCTAACCCCCACCCTTATATATCTTAGCATAACCCCCGCCATTCTTTCAACTGCCTCATGAATAACGTCCGCTGTCGGCCGTCCGCAGTCCGCCGTTACGATGGGCGGCAGGAAGAGGGTTTTCCATATCTCCGCCCTTATCAGTCCCGCCAGAACACGTATCCTCCCAGGTGGAGAATCATCCATCAGTTGGACGGCATGTGGCCGAAGTTTACGATCGAGATCGATGATCCGGCAGATCGGCATCCCATAGAGGACGGCAACAACGGGCGTATGAAGTCCCGCCGCGATATGCACTGCCTCCTCCAGGGATAGGGATCTCTCCGAGAAGGGGACGTCGACCAATATTCCGATGAAATCGGCTCCGGCCCTCTGAGCCATAAGGGCATCCTCGAGGTTGGTCGTCCCGCATATCTTCACCTTCAACGTGTGCCCCTCAGCTTTACCTGAGCCCAAATGGTGGGAAGTTTCCCCGCCGGGTGGACCGATTTCGGCAGTCCGCTCACCCTGACGGATTGATCGGCGACGTTGACCGGCTCCAGGTAATCGCTTGACGTGGCCACCTCTATCCCGCCCTTTATGGGAACCTTACGTTGATCTATGTAGATATCGAGCAGTCTATGCTTGCCGTCCGTTATCTGGATGTTATCGACGAAGAAGGAGACCTTCCCCGCGGAGAGATTATCCACGATCGATCCGAGCATAACCTTCTTCAACGTCTTGCCCGCCAGCAGATCGAGCGATATTATCCTGTGGTACCATCTGTTAAGTGCGGCATGCTTGATCCCCTTTATGGGTTGGCTCAGATCCGTTGAGACGTCGGCTTCCAATCCATACTGATCCTCAGCCGTCTTATCACCTGAGCGGACCATCCCCAGGGTGATCCCATCGGAAGTTAGGAGGTCGACACCGCCGTTATAGGCCGCCCCTCCTGATAGAAAGATTATCTGATACTCCAGGAACTGCCCTCTTTTTATCTCGTGTTCGCCCTCCCAGATGTCCACAAAACAGTGAGCGTGCTCGCCGGATTTAACCACCTTAAAACTCATCATAAGGGCGGGGCTGTGTACCTTGTGTTCCCTTATCGCCGGCTCCAGTTTGGCGGAGATCGGGATCTTCTGAACGGCCTGGGCTGAAAGGCCGGTATCATCTTTGATGATAAGCTTAACCAGATATTGGCCCGGTGAGAGGTAGGAGTGAACCACGCGCTGTCCTGACAGGGTAACGCCGTCGCCGAAATCCCATTCATATGAGACGACCCGCCCGTCGGGATCCGAGGAGTTAGTCGCGTCGAAGACGATCTCCTCGCCAACCACCAAGCTCCCCTCGATCTTGAAGGAGGCGATAGGGGGTTGCCCCGGTTTGCCGGATATGGTGAGATCTTTACGCGCTGTGACCGAACTCCCCTTGTCATCTGTGACGGTGAGCTTAACAGTGTACGTGCCCTCTGAGGCATAGATGTGGCTTGTGGCCTTCTGATCCGAGCTTCCACCGTCGCCGAAATCCCACTTATATGAGACGATCCGCCCGTCGGGGTCGAGAGAGCTTGAGGCATCGAAATTGATCGACTTTCCCGCGACCTGATCGCCCGTTATGATCATGACAGGTATGGGAGGAACGTTTTGGACCTCGGCCTCTTTGATCTCGACCTTCCTGGGTAGGGAGACTGAGGCGCCTTTATCATCGGTTACGGTCAAAAGGACGGTATAGGCTCCGCCCTTAGAGTACACATGCTGAACCACCACCCCATCGCCCTTCTTCCCGTCGCCGAAATCCCATTCATATGAGACGATCCGCCCGTCGGGATCGACCGAGGTCGAGGCGTCGAAGGTGATG
>CAZHVH010000020.1:0-4330 GCA_964535855.1 uncultured bacterium | reverse complement strand
GGTGGCGTTTTGGACGATCATGGAGATCTCGTTCGCCTCCGGATCGGAGGCCAGCACATTGGCCAGCTCAATCGAGGATTGAAGATGTGATTCGACCTTAAACGACACCTTGGCTATCGTTCCCTCGCCGGAGAGACCAGGCACGTTCCCAAGCCTGGAGACGGCTAACCCTGAAGCCGCTCCCGCTCCGTTATCGGTTGGAGGGTTGAAAAAGGTGGGGGCACCATCAGAGGAGAGGAAATCACCCTCTTCGGCGGAGACGAAGCTCAACACCTTTGGATCATACCGCACATCGAACTGAATGCCGAAGAGATCCCGGACATCCCTTACCTTGATCTCGACCGTGATGAGCTCCCTAACAGGTGGAAGTTGGATCTCATCCGGCGATATGTACAGAACCTCGCAGAACGCGGGAGTTAAGCCAAAGAGGAACAGAAACGGATATATCATCTTTTTCATGTCTTCACCTCATCAAGCGTTTAAAGGCAACAGGGGTATGAGGCAGAGGATGCCGATCCACGCCCACTCCACGCCTATCGGTGAAAATCCGAGGAGGTTCGCCAGGGGAGTGAGATATATGGAGATAATATGTATTGCCACGGCTAAAAACACGAAGGCGAGCAACGGCCTATTGGCTATGATCCTTTCGAGCAGCTTCTCCTTCCGATGACGATGGCACTGAAATATGAAGAGAAGCTGGGCCAAAAGCAGGATCGTTATCACTGTCGTGCGGAATCTGAGCTCCAACGATTCGTCATATCGGGAAAATTCGAGCGTCAGAACACCGCCCAACAGTGCCATGAGCGCCAGCACGATCCCTCGAAGTAAAATATCGATCTTATATCCCTCGCTGATTCCCACCTTTCTGATCGATGACATGTGGCGGGTGAGGGATAACCTGGTCTCTCCCATCAGCCCGAGCGAAGGAAGCACCACGGCCCAGAGGTTAAGCCACAATATCTGCCTCAGCCTCATCGGCAGCGGGAAACCATCCGCCCAAAAGGACAAAAGCAGGAATGAGACCAGAAGCGTCAATCCCTGACCGAGATGTGAGGAGAGGACCCACTTAATGGCGTTATAGGTCGAGAGAAAGGTCGATCTGATGAGGCTAAAGGTTTTGGCAAATCCATCCAGCCCCCCCTGACTTAAGGCGATGTCCGATTCCTCAACCAACAGATCGCTCCCACGATGTAAAGATGTGATCTTCACGTCTGATGCCTTGAACGGCAGCCAATCCTCATGGCTGATACTCATAAATCCCACCCTATGCCCCTTGGACTGTAGAACTCTTATCACCTTCTCTTTGTTCTGGGGCGAAAGAGAGAGGTATAGCGAGACGCGATCTATCTGCTCCTCCAATTGCTGATCGGTCATCTCCTCTATCTCCTCATCCGTCAGCGTGGAGGTTCTGGAGTCGATCAGACCTATATTCCTCGCCAGGTCACACGCGAATTCCGACTCATCATCGCTCATCATTATCACCCTCATCCCCGATTCCCTGCAGGATGAGATCGCCCCTGTAACCTCCTCCCTTATCGGATTTCTCAACCCCAACAGACCGATCAGCGTGAGGCCGAACTCAGCCTTTTCAGGATCATATCCCCCTCTCTCCACCTCCTCGGGCTGGCCATATGCCAAGGCTACGACCTTCAGCCCCTCCTTCTCCATGTGTGTGGTTACGGTCCTAAGGGCCTCCTTCCTCTCAGCATCCATCCCACCTTGTGAGCCGAACACGAGGATATGGGAACATTTACTGAGCATCTCTCCGACATACCCTGCCATGAAGGTGAAGCAGGTCCCTCTAGGATCGCGCATGACAACCGCCCGGAATGAACCGTCCTCCCCATTCCGCTCCGATATCTTTTCGAGGGAGGCGAGATATTCCGTCAGCGGTAGATCAAGCTCCCTGCAAAATCCCTCTAACTCCTCATCGAATGAGTATTCGTCCAACAGCCGTAGTGCTCTGCCCTCGTTCCAACGGGAATTCAACGAGAAATAGGCCGTCGTAGCGAGCAGTTTCAGATCATCCGCGAGCTCCTTCTCATCCTCCTCATCACCCTTCTCCTCCTCGCCTTCCTCTCCCCCCTGGTCGTTCTCCTTTTTCGCATCTCCCGAGGATATGATCTCTCTCATCTCCTCTCTCCCTATTAACCTGCCATCCAGGAACGCCATATCCACCAGATATCTGTCCTCTGTTATCCCCCATTCCCTCTCCACGCAGAGAATCGATAGGTCATTGACATCGTCCGTCCCGATCAGGCGTTTTATCAAGGCATACCGCCGATTTATCCTCCCAAAAGAGCGCAGAATCATACCTGATGTCAGCAGGGAGAGCGTCCATGGGAAAGAGGCGACGATAAAGCCTGATCCGAAGCTCAGGCTGTAAGCGAAGCCTCTCCTCAGCGCCCATAGGGATACGAAAGTTATTAATCCGAGTATCAGCGATACGAGAAGCGCCCTGACGGATACATCATGGGCGATCAATTGTGGCTCGGTCTCCTCATAGTGGAGCTCAATCCTCTGCCTTTCCGGGAAGGAAACCTCATCGTTCACCGCCACCACTATCCCCATCCCCTTTCCTTCCAGGACAAATGAGCCTTTATAGAGCATATTGTGTCTTTCGGGAGGAGAGGCATCAGGCTGACAGATATCCGCCCTTTTCTCGATGACGGGATTATCGGGCCAGATCCGGCTTTGATCAACCTTTAATCCCTCGGATTTTACGATCCTCACATCGGCGGGTATCCTATCGCCTGCTTCAAAGATAATCAGATCCCCGGGCACGATCGCCGTCTCTCTCGTCTCTATGAGCTCGCCTTCCCTGACAACCTTGACCTTACCTTCGGGAATAGGGACCTTATCCATTGCCCTGGAGGAGATACGGCGGGCGAGAAGGAGGATGAGGGACCCCAGAGCGGCGAACGAGAGAAGGGCTGTCGCCTCGCCCCTTTCACCCGTGAGCATCAGGGCGATGAAGGAAAGGATTAAAATCGCGAGGTAGATCACAAGATATCGCTGAATCGGAGGGGTATACCGGAAGACCTCCGCGCGAGGAGGGGCGCGCTTGATCAGCCTGGATGGAACCTCATCGTTTTTCAGTCCGTTTGTCGGATCGGTGTTAAGCTCCTGAGCGAGCTGAGATATATCAATGGCATGCCATCCTGATTCCATCAGCTGACTCCCCCGGAAACCACCCCGCGCCATTTGATATGAGGGCGGTCAAAACCGCCCAATATAAGAGATTTACGATCGATCCTATGGCTTATATCTGAGGACGAATCCCCATTCTCCCGCGATCCAACAGTTTTTAGAATCGAGAACGGAGAGGCCACGGAACTCGTAGTTTTTGCTCCTGGTCGGGCTTGTCCAGTCCTCCTTCGTCCAGGTTTTGCCTCCATCAGTGGTATGTAAGATCGTTCCCATCGCTCCGACCGTCCAGCCCTCCTTGCCGTTGGGCAGGAAATAGACGTCCTTTAGGTTCTCCTCGACGGGGCTTTTCTGTCGCTTCCAGGTTTTGCCGCCGTCCTCGGTGTGTATTATTATTCCGTAATCCCCCACAGCCCATCCCTTCAGCTCGTTGATGAAATGAATGCCCCATAGCACGAGGTTATACTCCTGCGCCATCTGCTCCAGGCCACTGGTCTGAGGTTTCCACGTCCTGCCGCCGTCCTCGGTGTGGAGTATCTCGCCGTTCTGTCCCACCGTCCATCCTTTCTTCTCGTCAACGAAGCAAACATCAGATAGCATCACCTCGCCTTCGCCCACGCCGGAGGGGGGCTTGCCGCCTTTGAGTATCTTCCAGGTTCTCCCATCCCGGGTCTGTAGTATCGTCTCACCCATTCCGACGGCATATCCGAGCTTAGGGGTGAGGAAGGTCACGCCATAAAGCCAGTTCTGAACCTTGCTTATCTGGGCCCTCCAGGTTTTCCCGCCGTCTTTGGTCATGATTATGGTTCCATCAGCTCCGACGGCCCATCCGAGCTTATTGTCGAGGAAGCAGAGGTCCCAAAGCGTATGCCCCGCCGGGTTTTCCTGAATCTGCCAGGTTTTCCCGCCATCAGTCGTATGAAGAACTATACCTTTGTCCTCCGTGAATTTACCGCCAACCGCCCATCCCTCCTTCGGGCTGACGAATTGAACGGCATAGAGATCGATATCCGAATCCGGATCGGACTTGTAGATAAGCTCCCAGGAACCACCGAAGGCAAGGGAGCTTAAGCAAGCCAGAACTACGCCTACGACGACAGAGGTCCAGTTACGGATGAACATGGCAAATTCCTCCTCCTTCGCTTTCAACTCTTCATAGACGCCCTTTAGTATAGCACCGCTT
>CAZHVH010000019.1:0-19628 GCA_964535855.1 uncultured bacterium | reverse complement strand
ACAAAGGAGGAAAGCGAAAGGCTTGCGGACGTTTTCCTGGAGGAGTTACATGAATTGATCACAGAATAATTGGAGGTGAAAAGATGGCAGGCAAGTTCCGAATAGCATGCCACCTGATCGTGTGGGGTGGCGAGGGAAGGGAAAATCCCGAGAAGGTCTTCCGCGAGGTGGCGGAGGCCGGATATGACGGCGTTGAGGGCGTCGGAGCCTCATCCCTCGAGGAGCTACTCGAGATGGCGAAGCTGGCCGCCAGATACGGCCTGCATATCGTCAACGCAGGCGGGCCTGATCCCAGAACTAAGATAGACTACAACGTGCTTCTGGGCAACTCGGCAGCCGAAGTGCCAGCATGCCGTAGAGCTCAGTTCGGAGGGATCAACCCCACAGATGAGGATTTCAAACGAGCGGCCGACTCCCTCAGGGAGATCATAGAATACGCCCGGGAATATCACATCAAGCCCTTCCATCACGCCCATCGAGGGACGATGATAGAGACCGTCGAGGACGCCGTTAAACTCCTGAATGCCGCTCCGGGGCTCTACCTTCTGTTGGACACGGGACACCTGCTCGCCGGGAGGTCCGATCCTATGGAAGCCGTGGAGAAGCTGGGCGATAGAATCGCCCACGTCCATCTTAAGGACTTCTACGCCGAGGATCCCGAAAGGTGGGATAACCATAAGAGCAAATGGTGGGATGAGGGCAGATTCGAGGAGCTCGGAAGAGGCAATATGGGTCTGGACGTAAAGGCCATCCTCGAAGGGCTTGAGAGGGTCGGATATGACGGGTGGATATCGGTCGAACAGGATAGGGCCACCCATCACTCTCCCGCGGAGACGGCCAGGATCAACAGGGAGTATCTGAGAGAATTGGGATATTAAAGGGGAGCTGATATGGATAAGATCAAAATAGCCATCGTGGGCTGTGGCGGTATGGCCGGAGCCCATCTCAACGGCTACGCCGCCCTGCACCGCATGGGGATAGAGGAGTTCGAGATCGTAGCCACATGTGATGTGGTTGAGGGGAAAGCACAGGCTTTTGCCGAAAGGGCGGAGGGGTTCCAGGGCACTAGGCCTCGGGTATACCGTGAGCTGGACGAGCTGCTTAGATCTGAGGAGATAGATGCCGTGGACACCTGTCCGCCTCACTACCTGCATCACACCATAGCGATCGAGTGCCTGGAGAACGGCGTGGACGTGATCGTCGAAAAGCCGCTTGCCGTGACCGTGAGGGCGGGAAGGATGATGATCGAGGCGGCCGAACGGAACGGCAGGATACTTGCCGTGGCCGAGCAGGTGAGAAGATGGGTCTGCTCAAGGATTATCTGGTGGGCTTTCAAATCCGGCATGCTCGGTGATCCCAGGTTGATATACACCCACTCCGTCTCATTCCCCGGAAGGATCGATCCGCGCAATCCCACCATCAACTCGCCGAAACCCTGGCGTGCCGATCTGCTCAAGGGAGGCGGGGGATGGGTTTTGGACGTGGGTGTGCACTACATCGACATGCTCCGTTTCATCTTCGGCGATGTGGAGGAGGTCTACGCCGTGGTGGATAACCTCAACGGGATCGTCTACTCCGACGGCCCCTCGACCGTCGAAGATACCGTTCACGCCATCCTGAAGTTCGAAGACGGCCTTATATGTAACTGGTCATGGACACATGGCGGGCCCGGGAAGGGGTTCAGCCACAGTTACTTCTATGGTCGGCTCGGATCGATCTACAGCCCCGGACACTACCCCACCAGACCGGAGATGCACCTCTTTGACGGGACAACCAAGAGCCCTGATGAGCTTCAGGAGGAGTTCTGGGGTTCGATAGATGGGGAGACAAAGGAGAGGTTCTTCCCGAAGGGGATCACCGAAGGGGTAGCGATCGAGCTGTATGATTTCATTCAGGCGGTCAAGAACAGATCCAGACCGGAGGTGGACGGCTGGGAGGGATTGAAAGCTCAAGCCGTATGCGACGCATTCTTCGAATCCTCCGCCCTCGGCCAGCCGGTTAAGGTGGAAGATGTCTTGGAATGTAAAGTGGAGAGGTATCAGGGACCCATAAACGAGGGGAATGGGATATGAACGTTGAACGTTAGAACGTTCAACGGGTCAACGCTGTTAGGGAGGTATTAATGTGAAGAAGAACATAGTTAAGGAGAAACTTGCCTCTGGGAAACCGTCCGTCGGGACGTGGCTTAACCTCTGTTCACCTTTCGCGGCCGAGTATATGGCCCACGTGGGCTGGGATTGGCTGGTCGTCGATACCGAACATAGCCCCGTTGACATGGAGACGACCGCCCACTGCTTCCAGGCGATATGCACGACCGAGACCATTCCGATGGCACGGGTGGCGTGGAATATGCCCGTTCTGGTGAAGCGGCTGCTGGACGCAGGCGCCTTGGGATTGGTCGTGCCTATGGTCAACTCGCCTGAGGAGGCCGAGAGGGCTGTCAAATCGATGAAGTATCCGCCTGATGGGTTCAGATCAATAGGAGGGGGAAGATGCACGCTTTATGGGCCTGATTACAGGACGAGAGCCAACGAGGAAATACTGGTCGTCGTCCAGATAGAGCATATCGATGCCGTCAAGCGTGCCAGGGAGATATTGTCGGTGGAGGGCGTGGATGCGTGTTTCATCGGGCCGAATGATCTGGCGGGATCTATGGGTGTCCGGCCCGGTTCGCCCGAGCATGAGGAGGCGGTTATGTCCGTTTTGAAAGCCGCCAAAGAGGTGGGCGTCGCGCCCGGCATCCACGTCTTTTCGGCCGATGACGCCAACAGGAGGATAGAACAGGGATTCCGGTTCATCGCCGTCTCAAGCGATCTCGGTTTTCTCCTCTCTCAGGCGAGATCGGAATTCGCAAAGCTGAATAAAGTCTGATTACATAGCGGGCGGCGAGGTGCAGGATTGAGATGCATGAGGCGAAGCTCTATGAGCGACTCCCAGACAAGAAGGTGCGCTGTCGCCTCTGTCAGCGACGATGCGTGATAGCGGAGGGGGCGAGCGGTTATTGCCACATGCGGATAAACAGAGGAGGCGAGCTCCTCACGCTTTCTTACGGCAATCTCTCCTCAATCGAATCCCGCCCCATAGAGATAAAACCGTTCTTTCATTACCATCCGGGATCAACGGCACTTACATTTTCAACCTGGTCCTGTAATTTCAGCTGTCCCTGGTGTCAGAACTATCGCCTTTCAGCTCACGTGCCCGATGAAACCCGAAGACCCTTATGGACGCCCGATAAGGTACTACAGATGGCGCTTGACTCCGGCGACGATGGCATCTGCGTCTCATTTAACGAGCCGACGCTCCTGTTTGAATTCTGCCTCGATCTCTTCCCAATGGCGAAAAGGCACGGGCTCTACTGCTGCTTCGTGTCGAACGGCTATATGACGATAGAGGCCCTCGATATGCTTATCGAGGCCGGACTCGATGGGATGAACGTGGACGTGAAAGGACGACAGGAGGCTTACGACCGATATATCGGAGGAGCGAAGGTGGAAGGCGTTTGGGAGGTGGCCCAACATGCACACCGACAAGGTGTGCACGTTGAAATCGTGTGCTTACTCGTGACAAATGTATCGGATGATGAGGAGACGATCGACTGGATCATCGAAGAACATCTCGAACGACTTGGCCCCGATGTTCCGATCCACTTCACCCGTTACTTTCCCGCTTATAGATTTACAGCTCCGCCAACACGTATCGACCGGCTGATTCGGGCATATGAGAGGGCGAAGGAGAGCGGCATACGCTATGTCTATCTCGGCAATATATCCGGTCTGGGGGAAGACACGTACTGCCCGTCCTGTAATACTCTGCTCATCCGACGCAGCGGGTTTACCCTGATGTCGATCAATCTCACATCGGACAACCGCTGTCCGTCATGTGGCGAGCGAATACCCATAACCGGTTAATACGATCGCTCCGTTAGCCTATCTCCGTATTATCATGCGTCTGATGGCGCTATATTGTGGCGTGACCAGCTGATAGAAGTAGATCCCGCTGGTCACCCTCTCGCCCAGCTCATTCCTGCCGTCCCATCGGACCTGATGCTTACCGGAGGTGAGATGGCCTAAGCTCAGCCTTCTGATCAGCCCGCCCCTTACGTCGTATATCCTGATCTCCACACGGCAATCTTCGGCAAGACGGAACGGTATCCACGTCTCGGGGTTAAACGGATTTGGATAGTTCTGATAAAGTTCCCACCTTTCCGCCCTCGCATCCGTTTTGGGCGCGCCCATCGGATGAGGCTTCTCCTCCGTTCCGAACTGTTTGGCCAGGATCACCAGATCCAGCACGTTCACCTCGCCGTCTCCGTTCAGATCGTAATCCAAATCCTTGCCTTTCTCCCCGAAATGTTTCGCTAACACCACCACATCGAATATGTTTACCTTCCCATCGCCGTTCAGATCTGCATTCACAACGATCTCCTTGACGGTTAGATTCAGGAGAGCATGGGCCCTGGCCTCCTTCGAATCGATTGCCGTAAAGGTGATCGTGTAGAGACCGGCCTGTTCCTCGGTGGGTGTCCATCTGAAGATATGATCCTCGCCGAATGACGCTCCCTTGGGAAGCGGATGAACCTTCACCGTTACCTCATCCCCATCCGGATCGCTCGCGTCCACCGCCAGTTCGATTTCCTCCCCAACCTTCACCTCCATCTCCTCCGGCATATCGCCGAACTGAGGGGGACGATTGACATCGACCACGGAGATGTTGATCTTTCTCTGAGATGAGTTGCCGTCGGAGTCGGTCGCTATGAAGGTGACGGTATACTCTCCGGCTTGATCATAAGAGGGCGTCCAGTCGAAAACTCCGTCCGCAAAAACTGCCCCCTGGGGCAGGCCCACCGCTGAAAGCGATACATCCTCGCCGTCCGGCTCGGTCGCTCCCACCTGAAGCAGTATCTGCTCGCCCTCGGAGATGAGCAACGTCGCTCCATCAGACTGACTCATCTGGATGACCGGAGGCCGATCTACGTTTTCAACTACGATCCTCACCTCGACCTCATCCTGTTCTCTGCCGTCGGATGCCACGAACTTCACCTTATATTCCCCTGCCTGATCGTAGTTGGGCGTCCAGATCATCGTGTTCCCCTGAAATTCAGCCCCCTCTGGCAGGTTCTCAGCCTGGTATGAGATCGGATCGTCATCAAGATCGGATGCCTCGATGGTGAGACTGAGCGCCTCGCCCTCCTTTACGGTTTGATCCGGGATCGCCTTGATCTCAGGCGGATGGTTGACGTCAGCTACAACCACCTTAAAGGTCGTCTCTGCCGAATCGCCTTTGGAATCGGTGACGGTGACCGTTAGATCGTAGGTGCCTGAATCATGTGGCCCCGGCGTCCAGATGATCTCATTCTCCTGCCGATCGATCCGCATCCCCTCAAGCTGAGGTTGGACTGATATCTCCAGCTGATCTCCGTCCGGATCGGATACCTCCAAATCCACCCTGAGCTCCTCACCCTCGTTTACCTGCACATCCTGTATCCCAGATATCTGAGGCGGCCGGTTTACGTCCTGCGCGATGAGATCGAGTTCTGTCCGTGATCTGTTGCCCATCGAGTCGGAGGCCGTGAAAGTCACAACATAATGACCCGCCTGATCGTATGAGGGCCTCCATCTGAAAAGAGCCGGTTTAGTCGGGTTAGCCCCGGCGGAGAAATCGGCTCCGTCGGGGAGTCCCTCCGCTGAATAGAGGATCGAATCGCCGTCTGGATCGGACGCCTTGACCTCCACCTGGATAAGTTCGCCCTCCTTCACCGAGATCGGCTGAATGGGATCGAAGATGGGAGGAGCGTTGATATATTCGTTGAACTTCACCGTCACTCCGGGGATATCGGGCGATGAGGCGGTCACGATGAGATCGGTCACCCCGTTTTCGATCTCGCCGAGCTTCAGGTTAACCGTCGCTTTCCCATCGCCATCCGTCAGCACATCGACCAGGTTCACCCCGACCGTATCGCCGGTGACCAGTTCGAGCAGCAACTCCCCATTTCCCCTCTCGATGGAGAAGGTTACAATTCTATCCGGAACGGGGTTGTTATAGGCATCGAGCAGGAGCACGGTGAGGGGCTCGATCAGGATCGATCCTGAAACCCCCTTCTGTCCGTCTCCCTTCAGCTTGTAGAGGTATTTGGGCTTATCCGCTTCAGCGCTGAAGCGGAAGCTGACCGGAGATGCGTCATAACCGACGGCCGAGGCTGAGACCACATAGTTGTCCTCGCCCGCCGCTGTTCCAAGCCTCAGCGAGGCCGAGGCGTATCCCGACGGATCAGTTATGGCTGTGAATCCCTTCCGGCCGTTTTCAAACGATGCATTGCCCTTTTCGACTTTGAAGTTGATCTCGGCCTGTGGAATCGGATTTCCCATCCTGTCCGTCAGCCTGACCGTGATCGGCCTTGCCAACGGTCGGCCGACCGTTCCGATCTGCAGGTCACCTGAGATCTTGGTGAGCCTCGCCTCTCCGGCGGGCAGCCCGTTGGCGGTGAACTCGACCGCCTCATCGGGATTATCCGCCAGTTTGGCGATAACCCTGTGCCTGCCTTCCCCGGCCTCAGGACCGAGGATGAAGATGGCGGAGGCGATGCCCCGATCGTCCGCCTGGACGGTCAGACTTTTACGGGGCGAATCGTTCGAATCGATCCCCTTCAATCCTCCGCTTCCCTCCGCCACCTCGAACGTAGCCCGACCTCCCGGAACGGGATTTGAGAACTGATCGTATATCCTCACCGACAGGGGGATATCCAGTTCCTCACCGACCACTCCGCTCTGGCCGTTGCCGGCCAGCATCTCGATCCTCTCCGGATCGCCCGGTTGGCCGGAGATCTTGAAGTAGACCGGAGGGGCGTTGAAGTCGACAGGAGAAACTAGAACGACGTTTGCGTCTCTGCCGGCTTTGGTTCCGAGCTTCAGATACGCCTTTGCCTCGCCGAAGCTGTTTGATCTGACCACGACCGAGCTTGTGAGCCCGCCGCCCGGCATTTTCGTCAATGCGCCGTCACCTTGGAAGATGGAAAACCTCACGGTCGCGCCCGGTGTGGGATTTCCGTGGTCATCCTTAACGACCACTTTCAGCGGCGTAGAGGATATCTCGCCCACAATCCCCGATTCCGGTCCGCTTTCGACCTTAATCAGGGCCGGCTGTGAGGATGTGGAGGTTGCCCTGAAGGAGACGCTTCCCTCCACGTCCTGTCCCGTCACTATCACCTCGTTCAAAACCCCCGCTTCTTCGCCGAGTATCAGTCTGGCCGAAGCCTCACCGTTTTCATCTGTCTCCACTGTCAGCTCTTCCATCGGAGGCGATAGATCATCCGGGATGAGCTTACCTCCTCCGGATGAGACTGTGAAGGTCACGGGCAGACCTGCGATCGGGTTTCCGTATCTATCCAGAACCCTTACGACTAGAGGCGATCTGAGCACATGCCCCGCCTCTCCCGTTTGACCATCTCCGGAGACGATCTCCAGCTCTGAGGGGGCATCGGGCAGGATATGCGCCCTGAAGGTGACAGATTGACCCGGTAGTGATGACGTGGTGGCCGCGACCGATATCTCGTGTGATGCGTCCTTGCCCAACTTCAGATAGACGGCTGCCCTGCCGTTTGAATCCGTAGGTAATTTCAACCTGCTAGCTCCCTCACCCTCGAGTAAGGGATTGGTGAGCAACCCGGCGTCTCCTGAGATGACGTGGAATGATACGGTCTCATCCGGGACGGGATTGCCGTAACCGTCCATCAGCATCGCCACCAGGGGTTTCGGAAGGACCCTTTCGGGCAATCCGCTCTGATCCCCGCCTGAGACGATCGCTATCGCCTCGACGTTACCCGGGATCGCCGAGGCGGTGAAGGTCACGGAGTTATCCGGCATGCCGCTTATCCATACCCTTACGGCGTTGTTGTTCGTTCCCGTAACGAGTCCCAACCTGAAGGTAACAGAGGCTCTGCCCTGATCGTCCGTCTTCACCTCGATCCTCTTGTTCGTTCCGTTTAACCAACCGCCCCCTGCGGCCACCTCGAAGGTGACGGGCGTTTCAGGCGCTATGTTGCCGTAAAGGTCTCTGGTGGCCACCACAAGCGGCTGAGGCAACTGAGACCCCACCTTCCCCGTTTGTCCATCTCCTGAGATCTTGACCAGCTTGGCGCCGCCGGTGGATTTCGCCGATGCGGCGAATATGACCTTCTGATCCGTTCCCGTGATCGTCGCTTCGACCATATTTTTCCCCTCACCCGCTTCGGGACCGAGGGTCAAAATCGCCTTGGCCTGCCCGTTTTCATCCGTCGATATATCCACCGAATCGGATGACGAGAGGGTTCCACCGACATCGCTTAAACTCCCTCCGCCCGATATCACCCTGAAGGTGACGGAGACATCCTCCACCGGGTTGCCATATCGGTCGGTGACGAGGGCGACCAGAGGCTGAGGCAACGGCGTGTTGATGAATCCCGTCTGTCCATCCCCCGAGAGTATCTCCAGCTTCTCCGGATCTCCGGGAACGGCCGAGACCGTGAACTCCACGCTGACATCACTTCTGCCCTGAATTCTGGCCCTGACTCTCTCGACGTTCTCTCCCGCCTTCGTTCCCAACTGATAATACGTGGAAGCTTTGCCCTCTCCGTTTGTGATCGCCTCCGGAGTCTCCGGACGCCCTGAACCCTGGATGGTCGAGAATGTCACTGTGACGTTGGGCACAGGATTGCCGTATCGATCCGAGACCTTCACCACCAGCGGCAGCGGCAGTCTGGCCGTAACGGTTCCGCTTTGCCCGTCGCCCGATACGAGCTCGATTCTCGATGGCGAATCAGGGGTAGCTGTGGCCTTGAAGATCACACTTATGTTCGAATCGGCGCTGGCGGACGCCTCGACGATCTCGATCTCCCTGCCGGCATGATCTCCGAGGGTGAAGGTAGTTCCGGTCTTTCCGGTATCGTCAGTTTCCTTCACGTTAACTATCTCCCCGTCGGGGAAGTGACCGCCTGAAAGTGCGGCGAATCGCACCTCAGCGTTCGACACGGGGTTGTCGAACTCATCCAGCAGTTGAACCACAAGCGGCTGCGGCAGGGTCGTTCCAACCTTGCCTTTCTGATTGTCTCCGGAGACGATCTCGATCTTAGAGGGCTGAGCCGGCTGCGCTGAGGCGATGAAGGTGACCGAATCGCCGTTGATCAACGATGCGCGAACCCTGTTGTTGTTCTCCCCCGCTTTTGTGCCCAGAGTTAAGGTTACAGACGCCTCGCCCGACTCATCGGTCATGATGGAAGCGGAACTCTTGCCATCTATCGATCCACCGCCGGCTATGACCTGAAACCTCACGGCGGCGTTAGGGGATGGATTGCCGTATCTGTCGTGTACGACCACCACAAGCGGCCTCGGAAGGGGCTGAGCTACCGTTCCCACCTGCCCGTCACCGCTCTTTATGGATATCGAATGGGCCGTGCCGGCCGAGGCAGAGACGGTAAAGGTTATCGGCGATCCGTCCAGCCCCGATCCCTCCGCCGTCACAACGTTGTTGTCCACACCGACTGTGCTGCCGAGTATCAGGGTGATCTTCGCCTGACCGCTGGAATCGGTGTTGACCGTCACGGAGGTGCCGTTTGAGAACCTCCCATCGCCGGATGTGACGGTGAAACGGATAGGAAAGCCGGGGACGGGGTTACCGTACGCGTCCTTAACGGCAACCACAAAGGGCTCGGGCAGGGGCTCCCCGGCTCGTCCTATCTGACCATCTCCTGAGACCATCGCCATGCTATGAGCTTGGCCTGGGATCGCTGTTGCCGTGAAACTAACTGGAGTAACTGAACCGCTCGTAAGCTTGGCCTCTATGATCACCTCCCCGGCCTGAGTTCCCATGGTCGGGGTGACGCTCGCTCTTCCGTTGGCGTCCGTTATGACGTCCGTCCAACTATTACCGCCATCAAAACTAGCCTGGCCCGATTTAACTTCAAACCTGATCGATACGTTAGAAGCGGGATTTCCGGAGAGATCCTTCGCCGCCACCACCAACGGCCTGGGAAAGCTCTCCCCCACCGGCACCTTCTGCCCGTTACCCGACACGATCACCAGCTTCTCCGCCCTTGCGGAGACGATCACCGTTGCGTCGAACGTCGTGGGGGCAAGGGATCCAGAGGGGTTTTTCACCGTCGTAACCCTGCCTGAGGGGGAATCCATCTCGAAGGAGACGTGCGTTTCGGATGTCGGTTTGAGTGCTGTGAGGCTCATCGTGGCTATCACTCCGCTGCCGGAACGCGTTCCACCCGCCCGTCTCTCGATATACACCAGATGATTGCCATCCTGGAGCACATTGGTGTTGACGAACCCTCCCAGGAAAGACCCCTTCTGGAAAGGTTGAACGTCCGGCAGGGTTGGAAATTGATCCTGCACCGTTAGATACCTCGGATCATAGGTCAGATAGAGTTTCACCTCGCTCACGCCCTCTCCGGCCGTATCCACCCGGATCTGGAGCGAGAACGGCTCGCCAACCCTCACCCGCGCCGTCGGCTCGCCGGTTCTCGGATCGATGATGGATAAGGTGAGCTGGGAAGGAGCCGATTGTGCCGAGGCGTAAAAGGTCACGGGCAGGATCTCAGGATAATCCGGAAGGCTCGCCCGAACGGAATTGTTCAGGTTGCCTGACGAAGGACCGAGCGTCAATGTGACCTGAGCCCTGCCCGAGGAATCGGTCGATACGAGCTTATATGACGATCCGCCGATGCTACCTCCGCCTGAAAGCACGTCAAACCTAACCTGGACATCTGAGACGGGGTTCCCCTCGGCGTCGAGAACCTGAACTACGAAGGGATTCGGCAGCGCTTCGCCGGCCGCCCCGCTTTGTTTGTCGCCTGAGACCTTGACCAGCTGTTTCGGCGTTGAGCTTCCACCACCGCCACCACCTATCGTTATCGAGAAATTGGTCACCTGAGGGGAGATCACGCCATCGCCAACCACACTTACACCCGTTTCCCTGTGCGATGAGGAGTCGAAATCGAACGTGATCTGGGTCGATCCCGAGGAGGCTAAAGCTTTAAGGGTAAACCTGGCTATCTCACCCGATCCCGATTTGGGAGACAGAGAGATCTCCGAATAATCCAAATGGTTGTTCGTGAGGCGGTTGATAACCGGTGATCCCAGGAAGTTGGCCGACTCGAACGGCTGTATCCCCTGCGTTCCGGGGCCTTTATCCTGCACCTCAAAGGCCGAGCTATCGAATGTCAGGAATATCTGATAGCCGTTGACCGACGCGCCGTGGGTGTCGATCACAAGGGAGACATCGAAGCTCTGGCCTTGGCTCACCTGTATAGATGATTGAGAGGTGGAGGGGTCAACCAGCTTAAGCTCAACTTCGCCCCAGGCCCAGACGCTTGCGATGAGCAACCATATGATCGATACCGTTGAGAAAAACTTCCCTTTCATCTTCCTCGCCCCTGCCCTTGTGAATTTCGACCACGGAGTCATGGAAAAACCCGTGGATGATCTGGTTCCGTGAGACATGCAATTCTCGTTCCACATGGTCAGGGGCGTAAATAAAGGGATGAAAGGAGTCTGGGGCGAAGTTGATTGCAGATATGGTGAAATCGAATTCATACCCTCTCGCCTAAACCTCCAATCCCCACCTCTCCCTTATGGCGTTTTTGTACCAGTCCATGCTTCTGCCCTCGCTTATGTTGGTCATTCCGTTTTCCTCGGCTATCCTGAAGAACTCCCTGACGATCCTCTCCAACTGAGGCGTGAGCCTCTCGGCGGTCTCCATCCGCACATACCAAATCGGAAGCCTCGCCAGCTTCACTCTCATGAGCGTTTCCTCATCGGAGACCGCCCCTTCGGCCTCATCGAACAGCCTTTCGGCCTCGGCGATCACCTCATCCGAGAGATCGAGCTTTGATGGCGGGTCGAATATACGGAAGTGAATCCCCCTGCCCGGAACCTCCCCGTGTATGAGCTCTATGTAATCCCTTATGAAGGGAGCGGCCTTGCCATAGTACCCCTCGAGGAACTCCTGCATCACCCTTCTATCGTCACAGTCGGGGTCCCAGAGGATCTTGGCCAGCATGTACGCCCTCAAGGCGGCGAACTCCCCGTTTCCTCCCCTGGAGTAGTTCCCCTCCTCGAAGATCCCCTTGACGCTGTGCTCGACGAAGAACTTGACGTTGGGCTTCAGCGAGAAAAGGTTCGGGAAGGGCATGACATAATGAGCGAAGTTGGTGACATAATCCCAGACGTAGAGCCTATCCGTGATCTTCGACCATCCTCTGATATCGTCCACGAAGGATCTGTCTTCAGGGCACTCATCCAACGGATGGGAGAAACAGCACTCTATGCTGCACAGCCTGACGATGACGTTTTCGAGCGGTTTGACGTGTCTGGGCGGTTTGCGCGTGTATTGATAGGCGAGGGTATCTATGAATTTATCCGGATACTCCTTCCCTATCGCTTCAGCCACCTTGTTGACGAATCGGATAACGGTTCCGCTGTGGCTTCCCTCCTCTTCATCCACCTTGCGGCATTCGGGACACTGACACCATCCACCCCAGTCGTTCTGTGAGACGGAGAATATCATCGCATCTGGGCTCTCCTCGATCCATCTTTTCACCGTCTCGATGGTGATCCTCAACACGTCCGGATTGGTCAGACAGAGCTGAGCCCGGTCGGCCGTTCTCTTACCGTCTATCTCGGAGAAGTATTCGGGATGCTCCTTGAAGTATCTGTCGGGGGATATGATCGAGTAGAAGGTATGGACGAAATGAGAGTATTTGATTTTTCCTCCTCTGGCCTCGTCCAGCCTCTGGGCGGATCCATTTGCCTTGTTTCTCGCCGCCCAATCACCGTCAAACGCCTCGGTGTAGTAGGGCTCGCGATACTCCAGAATCGGCACTTGCTTCTCATCCATCGGCGATACCGATAGCCTCTCCAGCTTTGGTATCCGGCTCACTCCAGGTGCAAACCATCTGCATCCCAGACTTTCCAGGAAGGTGTAGACTCCGTACATCGTTCCCCTGAGTCTCCCGCCCGCTATGACGAGATGGGGAGGGACTGTGCAGATCCTGAACCCCTCATCGCCCAGCTCCTCCCAATCGACTCGCAGGTTGAGCCCGTCCAGATGCCCGTTTCGGCCTAAGATTATCTCCTTCCCGCTCATCTCGGCGTCGTCCGTCAGGACGGGCAGGTTCGCTCTCGTCATCTCCTTGAGGAAACCCTTAAGCTCCTCAGCGGCATGTCTTTCGGATGGCGAGGCATCCTTTGAGATGACGATCTTGTAATCGCTTCGCCCGTTTTCGGCTATCGTGATTTTCTCCCTCACGGCCATCCTCCTTATCATCGGCCTCACCCCGCATCCGAGGTTTAGCGCAAGAGGCGAGGCCAGGGCTATTTTAATAAACTTTCTCCTATCCATGGCGCTATCCCTTAAGCTCGGCTGAGAACCTCTTGGATAGCTCGACCAATCTGATGAAGTTCTCCGCCGCCCTTTCGGTATATGTCCCTGAGGCCGTGCCGCCCAATATATATCCGTCCGGTCCTGCCGCCTGGAGGCACTGCCACGCTAGCTCGCTGATGTAGTCGAAATCCTTTGTCTCCAGAACCTCCATGTCATCCAGCGGTCCGACCAGGCAGTATTTATCGCCAACCCTCCTTTTGGCGTCCGCCAGATCCACATCACCGTACGGCGGTATCTCCAGGGGATCGAGTGCGTCTATCCCGAGCTCCGCGAAATCCTCCAGGAACCTATCTACATCCCCGTGATTGTGGTAATATGCTATCCCGCCGTAGCGATGGATTATCTGACAGAGATCCCTGTCGAAGGGTTTCACCAGGGCGTTGAACCCTTTGGGCCCGAGCTGTTCTGTGGCATACTCCCCGCCGATTATCCTGAAGGCATCGACCCCCAGCTTACAGGCCTTCTCCACAAACTCGTTCACCCTCTCGGCCGCCGTCTCGACCATCTTCAGCATCAGCTTCGGCTCGTCCATCCACAAGAGACACATATCCTGTGGCGAGAGATAGGACGCGGGGAAACAGATCGCATCCGGCAGTCCTGCCAGCACCAACCCCTCCTGGCCGATCATCTCCCTCCACCTGAAGAATCCCTCCGGATTGGGCTCGGCGGGCTTGAACGGGATGGAGAGGAGCTTCTCGACATCCTCGCCGTTCTTACAGGGGAACTCCACCGTATATCCCGTCACCTCCGTTCGCCTGTATCGGCTGATCAGATCGCCTTTAGGGGTGTGGATGACGGTGATGGTGTCATTTCCATCCCTGTGGGATTCGGTTTGAACGAGTTGTCCCAGGAAGATGTTGCCGCCGATGCCGATATCTATCAGGGGGTCCGTCTCACGGATAAGCCTTTTCGCCATCTCGCCCTCAGGGTTGAGTCTGCCCAGGGTAAAGGGCGAGACCGGCACCCTGTCGGGCGTTTTGAGCTCCATCGCACAGAGTATCCTCTCACGCGAGGTCATTTTTTATTACCTCCGTTGATCTCCTGAGCCACCCAGAGAAGCATGGGAGCCATGTCCGCCGGGTGTTCCCGCTCCCGATCCATCGCCCAGACTAGGCTCTTTCATGGCTATAGGAAAAATGACGATCATTAAGTGAAGCTCTCAGCCCGGAGAAGCGGGAAACATCATAAGATTCTTCCCGCCTTACTGCTGCCTTCTCGCCATAGATCATACTGCGGATCTACATACCGCCTGAAGAAATCCCGTAATCTAGCTCTCAGGCTCACGCGAATATCCGCGTGCTCGGGCTCGTCAATCAGGTTTTGACGTTCCCCTGGATCATCCACCAAGTCATAGAGTTCATCAGGGCCGTCGGGATGTCGTTGAACGAGCTTCCATCGGGCGGGTCTGTACGGATGTACCTTCTCGCGCGGAAAGCACTTGAGCTCTTTGTCCGCGTAATAGGCCGTGTGCCGATTCCGGTGTCCCGTTCGCAGATCCTGATCCAACCCATATGGTCCGTTGTATCCGACATAGAGGAAGAAGGGGCTTCGCGCATGTCGTATAAAATCAACGGCATGGTCCGTAATCGCGTCCAGATAGTACCGGCTTTCTCGGTAGACCCTGCCTTCCCAGATCGCTTCGGCGTTATAAAAACTCCGGGTATGCCCCTTCGGCATGGTGAACCAATAGCGGAGTAGCGGAAGCCAAACGCATTGGTGAACCGGACGCCTTCGGCAGCAAGGTGATCGATATTGGGGGTAAGGATCTCCTCGTTCCCATAGCAGCCCAAGGTCCAGGGGCTCTGATTATCGGCGATTATTATGACTATGTTTGGTTTCATCTTCTCTCATCTTATCCAGAATTTTCCCGTTGAAACCATTCCTAACCGTGGTAGAATAATTATATGTGGCTTCTCGAACCTTCGTCAAGAAGTTGAGATGTCAGTAGTTCCCAAATTAAGGATAAAGCTCGCTTGGAGGTGTTCGCAAGATGGACGTGATGCTGGCGTTGGGAATGAGCATGATCCTCTTCCAGGGGAGAACCGAGGAGAGGACATGCTTTCAGGTCGCACATCCTTATGACGCTCGGATAGATATCAGATCCGACGTGGCGATCGTATACGGCATAAATCCCTCCCTTCCGGAAAGGTTGAAGGGATGGAGGGAGCATGGATATATCACCCACCTGATGACCGGCGTGGCATGGGGTGGTTATCAGGATTATCTTTACGGGCGGTTCGACGGTGAGGAGCACCTGGACGACGCCCAGATGGATCGTGAGGGGAACAGGATCTCCCACGGCGGCGATGTCTACTATATGGTGCCCACCAAGCCGTTCACCGAGTACCTGAAAACCCTCCTCAAGGTTCCTCTGGATCTAGACGTCGAAGCCATACACCTGGAGGAACCGGAGTTCTGGGTGAGAGGAGGTTATAGCGAGGGATTTAAGAGGGAATGGAGGGAGTTCTACGGAACGAAATGGGTTGACCCTGAATCGTCCGAGGAGGCATTTTATAAGGCATCGAAACTGAAACAGTTCCTCTACTACCGTTCGCTCAGTGAGATAGCGAGATTCGTCAGGAAATACTCCACCGCCAACAAGGGCGAGAGAATCAGGTTCTACGTGCCGACCCACAGCCTGATCAACTACGCTGCCTGGAGGATCGTCAGCCCTGAGTCGAAGCTATTGGAGATATCCGATCTGGATGGGCTGATAGCCCAGGTCTGGACCGGGACGGCCAGGACACCCAACCTGTTCAGAGGGGTGCATAGGGAAAGGACGTTCGAGACGGCGCTGATGGAATACGGATATTTCGCCAATCTGGTCAAAGGAATAGGGCGTAAGGTGTGGTTCCTGCACGATCCGGTCGAGGATAACCCGAACAGAAACTGGGACGACTACAGGCGGAACTACGAGAAAACGGTAGCTGCCTCGCTCTTTTACCCGAGGATCTGCGGCTACGAGGTCATGCCTTGGCCGTGGAGGGTGTTTCAGGGGGTTTACCCGTTTCGAAAGGTCGGGGACAGATGGGAGAAGAGGAGAATACCGACTCACTATGCCACCGAGGTGCTGACCGTCATAAACGCCCTCAACGATATGTGTCAGGGGGATGTAGGGGTGGACGCGGCGCTGGAGAGGGGGGGTGTTTTGGTGTCCGACACGATGATGTTCCAGAAGCCCGATATGTCAGTCTTCTACGGGATGGTCCTGCCGCTTCTGAAGAATGGGGTCTTCGCCCAACCTGTTCCCATGGAGAACCTGAAGGGCAATTACGCCGACTTCGACCTGATGTTGGTCAGCTACGATTTCATGAAGCCGCCGTCGAAGGAGGCTCACGAGGATCTGATGAGGTGGCTGCGCGATGGTGGGACGCTGGTGTTACTGGACGATCTAGCTGATCCGTTCAACCGGATACCAGAGTGGTGGCGGGAGGAGGGATATGAAACCCCCATCCATCATCTGTTCGCTGCTCTACGTCTCGGCGATGTGAGGGAGGGGGAATTCCAGGTGGGCAAGGGAAGATTGATCTTTCGGAGGATCAATCCCCGCGAGTTCGCCGCCTCGGAGGATGGCGGGACGTATCTGAGGGATCTGATCGAGACACTGCGCGGATTTAAGGGACGAAACTGGATGAAGATCAGGCGCGGGCCATATCTCGTGGTGGTTTGCTTCGATGAGACCGATTGGGATAAACCGCTCCGGATTGAGGGTGAATTCATAGACCTGTTCGATCCGGAACTGCCGGTCATGGATAGCAAGGCGATATCCCCCGGCGAGGTAGCTTTTCTCTACGATTTGAGTACGGTCAAGGGGAACACGCCTCGGGTGCTTGTATCCGCCTCGAGAATTCGGGATGAGCGGTATGGAGAGGGGAAGCTCCGCTTCGTCTCGGAGGGACCTGAAGGGACGGTCGCTCGGACGAGGGTCTATCTGCCATCCGAACCGAAATCGGTTTCCATGATCACGCCCGATGGAAAGGGGGATGTTCAGAGCGAGTGGGACAAGCGGTCCAAGACGCTTCTCCTCACATACGAAAACCGACCTGAAGGGGTGGAGATACGGATTGTATCCGTCGACCGCCGTAACTGACTGAAAGCTAAAGCCGCTACACCCGTTATCCAACAGCAGTTGCTGGCCCATCGTCGATCGCGAAGGCGGTGTATCCACGGCATGGCATGCTAGGTGGTGGGCTATTTTTTAATCCAGATGGGACTTGACCAGGCCATCTCGCCATCTGTACGGATCACCCTCACGTAATACCAGTCTCCATCTCCGGGATCATCATTGAGTTCACAGACCACCTCTCTGACATTTGGATACTCGGTGTGAAGATCATCGCCGTTTTTCACCAGGTCGATACGCGCGATCGGCACCTCGCTTGCGACCTCCAGTAGAAAGCGAACCTCACCGTCCACCTTCACCTCCGAACCCATCGGCGATCCATCGGCGCTGAATTTAAGGAACATCCTCACATTTGTGGTGGCGAAGACACGGCGATTCCACAGCGCCTCGAAGATCGCTTCCCGCGTTAGTTCCCTCGCCCAGATGCCCGCTATCCCCTGGCGCCAAAGCATACGGTAGCTTTCAGGCCTCCGCTGTAAGGTGTGCAGTTCATCGCCAGGTCTTCCATCGTGGATATCCCCTCCACCTATGATCCCAAATCGATAACCCCGTCTGAGAGCATCGACAACGTGCCGCCCATCCCTTTCACCACCGCTGACACGGATAGGTCTGGGGTTACCCTCTCTGGCAGGACGTTCGCTATTGCCCCAGATGGAATAAATCTCCACAAGCCGCTCTACTTCCGGGTCATATCCGTTGTCCCAGTCAACGCCCATCTCCACATTTGCCGAGTGATGGGGAATCAACAACGCTCCATGCTCCCTTGCCGCGGCGTAGAGGTCTTCCAGATCGCTGAACTTGGGATCTGAGCATCTCCAGATGGGGCCGCAATTCCCGGGGAAGTAGGCGTTCCTGTGTCCCCACTTTCCGCTAGTCCATTCCTGTCCCACCAGAGTGACAAACCGCCCTGGACAGTTAAAATCGTTCGTAACGGCCACGAAGTAGTCCCACTGTCTGTCGGTGAGAGCCTCGGAGTGGTCGGAGAGAGCGAATACATCGAGAAAAGCTTCGTCTCGCGCGAATCGGTGAAGCTCCTCAGGACAGCGCAGTCCATCGCTAAAAAACGTTTGGCAGTGAAGGTCCGCCCAAAAAAGCCGTTCCTCGGGTTCTCCAGGCAAAACCCTGATGGGATTGCTTATGAACGTGTTCCCACCTTTGGTTTCGAGGATCTTAATGAATTTAGTGCCTGGTTTTGAGAAGCTCAACCCTTCTATCCGTGCAATTGGTCTTTTGTCTCCCGGGAAGGGGCTTGTCCTACCATCGAACACAAATCGTTCCGGCCCATCGTAGTCTTCTCCTCCGCGAATTTCAATTGACCCTTGCCACTCGGTGGGAACGTTGTCCATGTAAGTGATTCCGCGCGGAGACGAATTATACGGACTTTTCACCGGATGGGAATACATATAGCAAGAAGCGCCGACGAAATAAGGATGCGTGCAGATCTTAACCCCGATGGGGAATCTCTCTCCCACTTTGACCGTTGAAGGCGCTGCGATGAATATGCTTAACATCGCTTAAGGTGTTCCCTTTAGAAAAACATGGAATTTCTCATCTAATCCTATCAGAAAGCTGAAGGAAAAGTCAATAAGATCTTTCCCTAATCCTGATAATCACCACAGGAGACATCTCGTTATCGAGATTCTCTTCGTTGTGACTGATTTTAATCCCCCTGTCATGATCCTCCTCAACCGTATTTGGAAAAACCAAATCACCTGAACCTCTTATATCGTGAGGAATCGTATAATCCACGCCAACCTCCGGACTTTTCGTCAGCATCTATCCCTTACGCATCGCTATTTTATCATCTTCCGCATCCATCGTCAAGTTCACGTATTTCTTCTCAGAATTTCCCGAGCCATTTCTACTATCTTATCCCTCAATTCCGGCGGCTCCAGCACCTCCATCTCGGGAAACCCCATCAGCCACCACCCTATCTCATCTATCCCCGCGACCTCCACCTCGAACAATAGCGATCCATCCTCAAGCTTCCGAATCCTCTGCGTCGGATGCCAATCCACCTCCTCGATGAACGGCGCCACTTCAGGCCCGAACTTCACCACAACCTTAACCACTTCCCCACTCGGCA
>CAZHVH010000018.1:0-19893 GCA_964535855.1 uncultured bacterium | reverse complement strand
CCTTGTCGGCCATGAACCCGCTCAGACACTCCTCGTGAACTATGGCCGGTATCCCGAGTCTTGTCTCCTCCTTAAGGAACTTTTGAATATCGTTTGCCAATTCGGCAGCCTCTTTGGGCGATAGCTTTGACCATCCCGCCACACGTGTTACCTGACCTATGCCATCGGGTATGAGCCTGCGAGCCTTTTCGAGCGAAAACCTACTTCCCTCCATGAGATCCCCCACCGAGATCGAGCCGAGTTGAGCTATCTTCTCCTTCAGATTCATTCTCGAGATTATCTCCTCTATTTTCATGCCTTCACCTCGATTTGGATGATTGGACCATTACTCCCCCTTGGTTAACTAATACCACAATCAGAACTCCAAGTCAACGGAGACAGTGTATCTGACTTACCCCCATTTAACCCTTCCTTTCAAGCGGAAGAAGCGTTTCTTGAATTTCCCCTTCGAGCTCTGCTAAAATATTCATCGGATCGAAAGATTAATCCGGTCGCTGAGGAAGGAAGTTAACCGTTAGGGTGGCCGTGAGGATAACTATAGTGGATATAATGGCCGCCGGAGGTGATCCACTTGAGATCTGCCTTTTTGACAACCGTCCTCCTAATCATCTCCCTCGCTGCATGGGGACGTGAGATCGAGCTCAGAGGGGCTTTCATTTTGTCGATCGAACTCACAGAGGCCGAGGTGAAGGTTGAAGCGTGGGATCAGGATAGACTGGACGTCGAAGGGAAGGAATTGAAGTATCGGATCTTAAGGGAAAATGGAAAGATCATAATCCGATCTCCGAACGTGGAAATCAAAGGACATCCCGAACTTAGGGTGCGGATGCCCTATGGAATGGGGCTGGAGCTGAGCCTTGAGAGCGGCAGGGTGATCGTGAGCGGGATTGAGGGCGAGATTAAGATCGCCTTGGAAAAGGGTGATATATTGCTCGACGGTACATCGGGAACCTATGACGTCGCCGTAAATGTGGGCAACATAGCCGCCAAGCTCTTTCTCGACGGAGAGGCCAAGTTTAAATCGGTTGACGGAGATATATCTATCTCGGTCCTCAGCGATGATCCTATGCCGATGGAGATCGAATCTGGCAGGGGCGATATCTTGATCGAGCTGCCTCAGGGGTATCACGCCACTCTGGAGATGTTCTCGGGCGAAGGGAAGGCGAAATGCGATTTCGACTTGGTCGACCGTTCGACCGGCGGCGATCGGATCGAAGGCAAAATCGGAGAGGGGGGACCCTACCTTAAGGCCAGCGCATATGAAGGAGGTGTACGGATCAAGAAGGTCATCCTCCCTCGTCCCGGCGCCGGAGAAGGATATACTCGCCGATACGTCTGTTCTTTAACGGATATATCTCCTCAGGTAGACGGATATCCGAACGATAGAGCCTGGTGGTGTGGGGATTCCATCGAGTTTGGTAAAACTCGCTTCCTCTTCAGACATGACGGCGAAAGACTGTACGGATTGATCGTGATCAGGTGCGATCCGAATCAGCTTAAAGTGAAAACGGTGAACAGAGATGAGAGGTTCAAGGGCGATAGCTATATCAAATTGATCTTCACCGAAGGCCGCCGACGATATACACTGATGATCAATCCGATCGAGGCGATCTACGATGTCGTAACCTACGGCTCGGATGGGAAAAGCCGAACTGATGAGAGCTGGAATCCCATTCTGGAGGTCGCCTCGGGGATAGGAACCGACTTCTGGCTGATTGAACTGGCGATACCGCTGAGATCCATAAGCCGAACTCCCATAAAGGAATTGGGATTCAACCTGGAGGTGAAAGCGGATGATGTAAAGGCGAAATGGGCTGAAGGAGAAAACGGCGAGATAATTCTTTCCCAAAATCCACCCCAAACGTGGATGACCAAGCTCGAAAAGATCACCGTGGAAAACTCCGAACCGGTTGATAGATCCAAGCTTCTCAGGTTGATCAATATGGACGAGGGAGATCAAATACCGCTTGATAATTTGGAGATCATCAGAGATAATCTGCTGCTGACCGGTATCTTCCAGGACATCTCCTTTGTGGTGGAGAGAAGCGATGATGGGGTAAACCTGACGGTCAAACCTCTCCTGAGCGAGCTGTACCTCATCAGGGAGGTTGAGATATCGGGGATGAGGTTCCTCGATAACGTTAGAATCGCGAGGATTTTCAGGGCGATAGATGGAATAATGCCTGAGAGGAGGGCAAGGCTGTGGGCTAAAATGATCGAGAGGATTTACAGGGAAAGGGGCTATGATTTCGCTAGGATCAGGCTCGATGTGGAGAACGAGAGGATGACGGTGAAGGTTAACGAGGGGATCATAAATGATTTGAGGGTATCGGGAGCCAGGACGATCAAGTATGATGACGTAAAGGAGGCTCTTGGGAAATTGCCTCTCCTCGTGAAAAGCAGATCGGAGCTGGAAAGAATGATGCGGGATCTGGAAGGGAAGCTGAGGGAGGAAAGCGGCTCGTTCGGCGCTATCAAGAGCTGGCGGCTTGATGAGATGGGAGGCGGATATCTTTTGAGGCTGCGGATCGCCGAGAGGAAGCCTTTTTCCTCTCACCTCTCACCCATCTTCGATTTCAATAGGGTCCACGGCGTGGTGCTGGGCGGGAAGTATCAGCTGAGTTTCAAGCTTTGCCGGGGGGGACGGCTATACGCTGAAGTCGGGAGGGGATTTTCAAGTGATATTTGGGATTATAACCTCGGAGCCGAAAAGGGGGTCATGCCTCAGGGGGAGATAACCCTTGGGGGGCACATATATAGGGTGACCGACACTAACGATCTTTGGAGGATATCCCGGCTCGAAAACCTCCTCGCCGAGCTCATATTCGGCAAGGCATACATGGATTTCTTCCGCAGGGAAGGATGGGAGATCTACTCTTCCGCTGAACTCTCTGACCGGTTCAGATTCAGGATCGGGTATAGCGATGATAGGTATGAGAGCCTGGCCAAAACGACGAATTGGTATCTGTTTTATAAAGGGGAGAAAGGTGAGCCGAGACGAAGGATCTATAACGTGCGAGGGGGATGGAAGCTGCCAAGCGAGCAAAAACGCGAAAACCCCGCCATAGATGATGGTGAGATGAAAAGCCTATGGGTCAGATTCTATATCGATCTGAGAGATAAGCGAAGGTGGAAGGGATATCATCTGCTCGAATATCCCTTTCCCACGTGGGACACGCATAACGGGTGGCTGGCATATCTCGGAATTGAATCGGCTGGAGGATGGCTCGGGGGCGATTTCGATTTCTCCCTCATCCAATTCCTGATCGTCAGATATAACAGGTTCCACAGACATAGGCTCGACATAAGACTTATGGGATCCTATACGCCTGAGAGGGGGAGGTTACCCCTTCAGAGGAAAGCATACCTGGGCGGAATGGGATCGCTGAGGGGATATCACTTTAAGGAGTTCCAAGACGATTCCCTTCTGCTTTTGAACCTGGACTACGGCTTGAAACTATTGGGAGATATATGGCTTAATATGTTCCTCGATGCGGGATACCTCTGGTACAGAGAGGAGATGGAGGTATCGAGCGGATTTGGCTTTAACCTCGGACCGGTTAGGATCGATTTCGCTCAAGCGCTCAGCGATCCTGATAGGGAGATGATAACAAGCTTGAGGATAGGTAGGATTTTTTAAATAGCGAGGTGATTCATGCTCGCTGTCACTCTAAGCGGGGCTTTATTCGGCCTTGACGCCTATATCGTTAAGGTCGAGGTGGACGTCTCCGATGGGCTTCCCTCCTTTAACATCGTAGGTCTTCCCGACACGGCTGTCAGGGAGTCTAAAGAGAGAGTGACCGCGGCGATCAAGAACTCCGGATTCAAGTTCCCTGCCAAGCGGATAACGGTTAACCTTGCTCCCGCCGATATCCGCAAGGAAGGATCGGCGTTTGACCTACCGATAGCTATGGCGCTCCTGGCGGCAACGGGATACATCTCCCTACAGCGAGAACGGCTGCTTTTGCTGGGTGAGCTTTCGTTGGACGGGGCGATTCGACCTGTGAAGGGGGCTCTGCCGATAACGCTGGGGGCTAAGAAGGAGGGATTGGAGGGGGTGATGGTGCCGCCTGAGAACGGACTCGAGGCGGCGGTCGTCGAAGGGGTAAACGTATATCAGGTCAAAACGCTCTCAGAAGCTGCCGCTTTCCTATCGGGGGAGATCGAGATACCAGCCGTTCGGTACGATGTACGGGAAGCGTTTCGAAAGAGCGCTGTCTATAACGTCGACTTCTCCGACGTGAAAGGACAGGAGCATGTCAAACGGGCCCTAGAGGTGGCGGCTGCCGGCGGACATAACGTTGTCATGATAGGTCCACCCGGTTCCGGGAAGACGATGCTTGCCAGAAGGCTGCCCACTATCCTCCCCGATATGACGCTGGAGGAAGCTCTTGAGACGACTAAGATTCACAGCATCGCCGGCCTTCTTTCACCTGATACACCTATCATATCCACCAGGCCCTTCCGCTCACCGCATCACACCATATCGAACGCCGGGCTGGTCGGAGGAGGAACGTATCCGAAACCGGGCGAGGTGTCGCTGGCCCATAACGGCGTGTTATTTTTGGACGAGCTTCCGGAGTTCAGAAGGGATGTGCTCGAGGTTCTGCGTCAGCCGCTCGAGGAGGGAACGGTTACCATATCCCGAGCGGCCGCCACGGTCAGTTACCCGGCTAACTTCATGTTGGTATGCGCTATGAATCCCTGCCCATGCGGATACTTCGGAGACCCCACCCATAGATGTAGATGTACACCCACCCAGATACAGCATTACATATCGAGGATCTCCGGTCCTCTCCTCGATAGGATAGATATACATGTCGAAGTGCCTGCCGTCAGATACAGGGAGCTGGCCAGTGAGAGAAAGGGAGAAAGCTCCCAGGCTATAAGGGAGAGAGTCCAAGCTGCCCGTCAGATCCAGAGAGAGAGGTTTAAAGGGACAGGGATCAGATGCAATGCCGATATGTCCACGAGAGATATAAGGAGATACTGCGCCGTGGATGAAAGGTCACAGGAGCTTCTGAGGATAGCCATAACCCAGCTGGGTTTAAGCGCTAGAGCGTACGACAGGATCTTGAAGGTCTCAAGGACGATAGCCGATCTTGAGGGCAGCGAACGAATTAACCCTGAACACGTCTCAGAGGCCATACAATATAGGGGATTGGATAGACAGTATTGGGCATAAAAAATCCCACATCTTGTTCGCCTCAAGATGTGGGACTTTGTGATAATCTGTTGGCCGAGTCGACTGCTACCATATGTTAATGTCGTCCCGGTAACCATACTCTTCGTCGTCGCTATCGCAACCATCAGGATTGGACTCAGGGAAGGTAAGATCTAAATCGGCCACCCCATCGTCGATTTCGTCCAAATCCTGGGTCAGGTCGTTCCAGATGTCCATGATCTGATCGGCGACGTTGGCGATGGCCACGACCATTGCCAGACCGATCAATCCGGTTAGGATGGTATATTCGATCAGTGCCTGACCTTTCTGACCCCTAAGGTGGTGTGTTATGGCTCTCATCATCTCTTAACCCCCAATTCAGGTATCGATGATTTTTCATCCTTACCTTTGGCAAGAGATGTGCCATGATGAAAAATCCCAGATTTATTGGGTTTTTGAACATATCGAGGAAGCTAGATGGGCATGCCTTTTCTCAAATTGGGAAAAATCAAAGGGAGATGATGAGAACCGTTTCACACTTCCCGAACTTCCATCTTCCGGGAGATAAAACCCTCTAGGTGGGCGAAGATGAGGTGAAGGGTGGCGATATCACGCCTTTCAAGCTGAGCCTTCGTTAAGACCCGCCTGATGGAATAGAGGAGGGTATCCCAATTCTCATTAGCCGGTTTGAAATCCGTCCCCTTCAACAGCCTGGTTATCCTGTCGGTTAAAGCTTCAAGGTCATTGGCCGGCGGAAGATCTAGGCCCGGCGACGGGATATCCTCAAGTGAGGCCATCAATATCTCATAGGCTATTATAGCAACGGCGTGTGAGAGATTAAGCGATGGATTTCTGACGGCCATGGGAACGGACAGACAGAGATGACACCGGCTGATGTCATCCGTGGATAGGCCGAAATCCTCCCTCCCGAACATAACTCCCACCACATGATAGCGGGATATGGCGGCGATCTCTTTCGCCCCCTGTCGGGCGGGGATAATCTCCGGCAGCCTGGGATCACGCCTACGGTTGGTCGTTCCAACCAGGAAATGTATCTCGCCCAGGATCTCGTCGAGCGAGTCAACTTCGAGAGCATTATGAAGTATATCATGCGACCAACAGGCGAAAGTCCAAGGCTGATCCGACTCCCTCCATCCCGGGACGGGATTAACCAGGATGAGCCGGGTTAATCCCATCCCCTTCATCGCTCGAGCGGTTGATCCTATATTCCCCGGAATCTGAGGCTCTTTGAGGATAACCCATATGTTTTTGAGGTTATCCGGAGGGGTTATCCGGATAGCCCTCATATCTACGCTTTGTTTTTTCATTTAGCCTTAGCTATAAGGGTATCCAGATAAACCTTAACCTGGGGATCGGTTTCCGTAGCTGACACTCCTCTCAGGAAGTTCATGGCCTTTTCGTCCCCGATCTTGGCGAGGGAGTTCAGGATCGAGAGGCGAACGGATGAGGATTTGATCTGAGAATAGGCCGATATCAGGGCATCCCGTGCCCTTCCGGTGCCTATTTCACCCAAGGTCGAAGCGATTATATCCTGAACGTTAGGATCTTGTGTTTTCCCAAGTTCCTCGATCAGCGGATCAAGCGCCGGCGTTCCGATGGAGGCGAGCGCCACACCGGCTTTAAACCTAACGTTGGCCACGGGATCATAAAGCGCCTTTATCAGCGTCGGAATAGCTTCAACCGGTTTGAGCTTAGCTAACACGAGAGCACAGCTAGCCCGTATCTCCGGGTTAGGCTCATACCTTATCTGAAGATGCCTCATCATTTTAGAGATCAGATCTGGACTCGAAAACCTCTCGCTTAATCTTTCAAGCGCCTTAGCGGCCGGCTCCCTGAAAAGCTCCTCCTTGCTCTCCAAGATCTGCAGGAGCACCTTCACCGCCTCGGCTCCTCCTATCTCGCCGAGGGCCCTAACGGCGGCGAGCTTAACGCCACTCAGCTCGCTTGTGCTGAAGGTCAGCTCGTGGGAGCTTTTAACCATTTTACCGACTATCTTCTTGTAGTCATCCAGATCCTTGATCGTACGTGTGATTATCACCGCTTTAATCTGATCCCCGGGTTTGAGCCCCGATAGCGATGAGGGGGAACCTTCATCGATAGATTTCACCTTGGTTCCGTCGAAGGTGATTCCGATATTGTCCCTGGAACTTCTGACCGCTAAGAGGATATTTCTGCCGTCAGCCAGCTCAAGCGTAACCATTCTCTCATATTTGATCCCCTCGGAGATATTCTTCATCAGATCGCGTTTGCCCTTCACCGGTCTTCGAACGCTGACCCTGTAGATCATCTCACCTTCTTCAAGCCCTGCTTTTTGGGCGGGGCTATCGGGAAAGACCTTGGTCACCACTACGCCTTCAACGCCCCACCTGCCGCGGAGATCGGGGTCCAGAGACTGCACCTCAATTCCTATCTTCTTGTCTCGATATCTATGTTGGCCGCATCCCATCAAGGCCACTAGCATGACCAAGACGGAAATCGCCAGGATTCGTCTCATATGCGTACCTCCTTCATATCTTCACCTTGACTTCCCTAGCTCCTTTCTCCCCCAATATCTGAGTCAATATAGGCACCACGTCCTGCCCGGCGATTTTGGCGAGGACCTCTATGGCATCGACCCTGAGCGAGGAGCCCTTATCCTGGATGAGCACCACGAGTTTATCTATGGCGGATTTCGTTCCTATCTTTCCGAGCGCTTCCACGGCCAGCCTCCGCACCTCTGGACTTTCCTTGCTCTTTTCATCCGTTATCAGAATGATCTTCTGGTAGATCGGATCCACAGCTCTCTCATCTCCTATTTCGCCTAGAGCGAGCACGGCGTTCAGCCTTGTGCCCATTCTCTTATGATCGAGAAGCTTTATGAGCTCCGGCACCACCCTGTCGGGGTCTCCATCCTTCTTATCTCCGATATATGCTAGAGCTAGCCCCGCATCGTATCTATCCCTGGAGTCCTTCGATTTTATCGCCTCAAGCAGTTTCTTAAGCACCTCTTTCTGCCCGCCGGTCTTATACGCCTTTCTCAGGGCATAGAGAGTTGCCTGTATGAGGTCCTGGTCGTTCACGCGGAGCGTCTCGTATATCAGCACGTCCAAATATTTTCGCCTGTCGTTTTTGTATGCCAGATAAAGGTGCTCCCCTCTTTCCTGAACGGTGGCGTTTTCGTCGTAATATCCTATGAGGTAATGTGCCTCGGCGTTATCAGGTTCCTCCTTAACGGCCAGTTTGAATTCGGCTACGGCTCTCTCTTCCTTGCGGCGTTTGTTCGATTTAAGAAGCTCCTTCCCCTTGGCGAGGTGCTCGTTCTGAGCGCCGCATCCCAGAATGGCGAGCGTCGCCACGAAGAGGAGAAAACAAAGTGAAATTGCTGTGATCTCCCTGATTTTTCCCTTCATCTCCACACTCCGTAAAAGGCGTCTTACTCCAAATGTTTTTCCAGCGTGATTATCTCCCTCTCGGAGAACCCCCACCTCTTGAAAGCCTCGATAACTCTAGTTTCGCTCCTATGGACCTGAACCTCAAGGGTCTTGACCCCTTTGGACTTCGCCACATCCGATAATACCTGCATAAGCTTGTCAGCGACGTTTATCCCTTTGAACGGCCCCGCCACGGCGATATCCGAAACCTGACCCACGGAGGGGTTCTCCTCATCAAGCGTGAGTTTGATGTTACCGATGGCATATCCTCCGGCGTCGGCGACAAGCCTTATCACCTTGCCGCTCTCCATATCCTCAAGATCCGACTTCAATCTTTCCTCCACATCCCCGGCCTTAAAGGATGGGAAACAGTAGGTATGCAGCGCCGGAGCATCCTCCATAGTTGGCCTTCTTATCCTCAGAATCGCCTTTATTTCGAACTCCTGTTCCAACTCCTTCACCTCCACTTATTTTAACAAAACGGATAGGATAACACAAATCGTTGGTTATTATAATTGATGGGGAGACTCAGATCAAGGTGTATCCGCCGTCTACGATCAGATTATGGCCTGTGACATAGGAGGAGGCGTCCGATACCAGGAACAACAGTGCCCCCCTTAGCTCCTCCGGCTCGCCCAATCTCTTCATAGGCACCATCGGCTCCCACAGCGGAAACATGTGAGAGACCTTTCTCGTCATCTCCGTCAACATATACCCGGGGCTGATAGCGTTAACTCTGATTCCATATTGTGCCCATTCGACGGCCAGCGATCTGGTCAGCATCACCACCCCGGCCTTGGAGGCGTTGTATGAGACCTGGTTTTGAGGTCTGTTGACGATCAGAGCGGACATCGAGGCGACGTTGACGATCTTCCCCCCGCCCTGTTTTATCATCACCTTTCCGACGGCCCTGCAACAGTAGAAGACCCCCTTAAGGTTGACGTCCATCACGGCATCCCATTGTTCATCGGTCATATCCTCGGCGTTTTCGTGAATGCAGATGCCGGCGTTGTTGACCAGGATGTCGATCCTGCCGAAGCGGTCCAGGCTCACCTGGACGGCTCTATCCACCTCATCCGATTTGGTGACATCCGCCTTGACGGCAAGGGCATCCCTGCCCATCTCCTCGATCTCCCTGGCCGTCTGAGAGGCGGTATCGGGGTCGATATCAACGACGATCACGTCAGCACCGGCCTCAGCTAGGGTCTTACAGAAAACCTTACCTATGCCTCTACCCCCTCCTGTGACGAAGGCGATCTGCCCCTCGATTGAAAAAAGATCCTTCAAGCTCGGATGCTTCATTTGACACCTCCATCATCCGATTTTACGAGCAGATATCTCGGACTTTGGGATATCGTCGTCCTCAACCCCTTTCCGTCCCACGACAGGGCCGAGCCTCCGCCCAGCATGTTGAAAAGCATCCCCTTACCCGCACCTATCGGCAGAGTCACCTCATGATCCTCGCCGATCGTCCAGAAGGCCACGGCGACATGATTATCCCGCTTTAGTCTGAGAGCGAAGTCATCTTCGCTATCGAGATCGATCCTCCCTTCCACCTTATACCCCTTGAGCGTCTGAAAGAGGGTTTTTGCGGCGGTATAGGCGGCTTTCGCCTTAAGATCATGCGTCATCGTTCCGAAGTGATGTTCGCGCTCGTTCGGATCGGTACCATCGTCCTTCCAGTCATACCATATGCTCACCGGCACGCCCTCCATCAGGTTCACGAGGAACATTCTCACCAGATATCGGGCTTGCTCTTCCTGGGAGAGCCTCGATCTATCCCAGTTTATGAGCGAATATCCCCACTCACCCGATATGATCGGTATCTCCTTGCCCTCGGGGGCATATCGTTTGATCAATTCCCTTAGGGCGGCATAATCCTCGATAACCGTTTCGGGCAGTTGAGCTCGGTATGGATGGACGCTCAGCCCGTCTATCCACCTGAGCAACCCTCTCCTAAAGCACTCTTCAAGCCAGTCGAGCGGTATGCCTGATGTGGCAGGGGCCAGTATCAGGCCCGATGGATCGGCCTCTCTGATCCGCGGGGCGGTTTCCTCGACGAGCTTGACATAATCGTCAATGCCGGGTTGAGGACTCCAAAATTGTGAGAGATTCGGTTCATTCCATATCTCCCAAAGTATCTCCCTTCCGGCATACCTTCTGGCGGCGGCTTCGGCAAAGGAGGCGAATCCCTTCCGCCCCTCCTCGCTTCGCACGGATCTATCAGGCTCGTACAATCTGTTGCTGTAGTCGAGGATGTAGAGCGGCCTTATGCCTCGCCTCAGACATCCCTCGGTTAAGGCGTCGTATCCCGATCCTTCAAAATCATAAGCCCCTTTCTTCCTCTCGACGGCCGCCCAAGTCAGATCCATCCTTATCAGTTTGAAACCCGCTTCAGCTATCAGATCCAGATCCCCTGGCTCGCCGGTGAAGTGTATGTTCACGCCGAAGGAATCCGGTATAGCTGGTTCGGGAAAGGTGATTCGGACGAACATCGACGTCGCTATGAGGGCATAACCGGTCAAGCACATGGCTTTCTATACCTCCTTGGATCTTTCGATTATTTCATCAAGCAAATCCTGAACCTCAAGATACCCCGCCCATTTCCTGATGTATTCCATGTTTAACCTTTCCGCCTGAATGAGGTAAACGCCAAGGGCATCATGAAGTTGTCTTTCGCTGCCGCCGCTTATTCTGTACCAGAGCAATTTGGACAGTATAACATCCTCAGGCGCGAGAAGATAGGGCTCGACCTCATCTATCTTCTGTTTTACCCGTCTCTGAAAGCTGACCTGATAGTAAAGGTCATCCTTAAGTATCCAAAAATCCACCTTGAAGCCGGTCTTTTGATCTATCAGGTTGAAAACCCCTTGATGCGCTATGGCCTCTCGGATCGCCTCTTCATCCACATAGAAGCGATTTGGATCAAAGCTACGGGCGAGCTTCTCGACATCGGATAGGCGTAGAACAACTATTACGTCGATATCATGGGTTGATCTCGGCTCGCCGTAGAAGCTCGATGCGATCGATCCGGTCAGTGCGTAGGGTATACCGAGGGAATCTAGGACCTCGACGGTCGTTTTAACGAGTTCAATTTGTGCCAAAGCATCATCCTCCTGAACGCCTCATGTTCGACCTCTTCAGGAGTCATATCGGGATTTTGTGCCTTGATCCCAGCTATCATGATCTGCCGTGTCATCTCAGAGAGCTCAAAGGCGATCTTCACCCTCTCCTCGCCCGTCATACGGCGGAGTATCTCGTAATATTCCTTGGGCTTCGGCTCTTCAATCATCATAGCGTCCCGTGTGGGGGTGAGGCATTCAGTCGGATGGATGCCTCACCCTCACGATTGAGTTTCCCTATCTCATCTGGGCCAGGGCTATCTCGGCGGCGTTGGCGATCTGATATGCGATCGGCGAGGCGGTGAGCGCCGGATGCGTTCCCATCTGGAACATGGCGATTTGGTCGGCGTGCATCTGTCCCTGTATCATCGCCGATATCAGGTTTACTATCTCCCCGGCGCTATCGCCGCCATGGACACACCCGCCGATGAGAACGCCCGAATACCTTCGGAAGACCAACTTCACCTTCGTCGGTTTGGCGCCGGGCATTCCACCGGGGTGTCTGTTGACGGATTCCGAGACGCCCACAACGAAATCTATCTTCGCATCACGGGCACGTTTCTCATCGATCCCCGCGAGTCCCATGGCCACGTCCCCGATCTTCGTCGAGAAGACACCTATAGTCCCTTTATTCTCACGGCGCAGCTCGAACAGATTAGCTCCCGCTATACGGGCCTCGGATGTGGCGATCGATGCGAGTCTGAGGGGAGAAGGCTTGCCTGTGAAGAAGCTGAACTTCTCCGCGCAATCGCCTACGGCGAAGATATCCGGATCGCTTGTCACCATATGTCTGTCCACGGTGATCGCCTTGAAGGGACCGAGCTGCAAGCCTGCTTTCTGAGCCAGCTCCACGTTCGGTCGCACGCCGATTCCCAATATCACGACGTCCGCCTTTATCCTTTCACCGCTTTCAAGTTCCACGTATTCGACCTTTCCGTCCCCGACGATGGCCTTGGCCCTCTCGCTGGTCCGAAGCTGCACACCTCGTTTTGAGAGCTCCTCCTCAGCCATCACGCATACTTCCTCCTCGAACACCAGCGATAGGCAATGGGGGAGCATCTCGACCACGGTCACGTTCAGGTTTCCACGCTTACAACATTCATCGGCGATCTCCATGCCGATGAACCCCCCGCCGATAACCACCACGTCCTCGGCCTCATCCAGAGCATGTAAGATTTCAGCCAGATACTCCACATCTTTCTTGATCGGGAAGACGTTTTTCATATCCACGCCCGGTATCGGAGGCACGAGGGGCAGAGAGCCGGTTGCCAGGATGAGCTTCTCATAACCGATCTCCTTCCCATCGGCCGTCGCGACGGTTTTGGCCTCTCTATTGATCGAGACCACCTCGTCTATGATCAGCTCGATCTCATTCTTGAGAAGGGGATCATCCGGTATGAGATTCTTCTCCGGCGACCCGAGGGTGCCGAAGATGTAAGGTATCCCGCACGGAATGGGAACCCTCTTCTCCTTTCGGATGAGGGTTACCTTGGAGTCGGGGTACTGCCTTCTGGCGGTGAGAGCAGCTGTAAGCCCTGCTGCACTGCCCCCTATGATCAGAACATCGCTCTTCATCTTTACCTCCTTTAATCTCTTAGTTTAAATTTGACGATATAGTATATCGCAGCAATCCCGTCCTTCCACTTTATCTTCTTGCCCTCCGAGACATCCCTACCGCTATATGAGATCGGAACCTCGTATATCCTGCACCCGATCCGGGCGAGTTTCGCCGTTATCTCAGGCTCGATCTCAAACCTGTTCCCCCTCAAGTTAAGCCTTTTAAGCACATCCGTCCTTATCACCTTATAACAGGTCTCCATATCTGTCAGGTTGAGGTTCATCAACATATTTGAGAGGAAGGTCAAGAACTTATTGGCCATGTAATGCCAGAAGGATGTGACCCGACGGGTGGTTCCGCCGAGGAAGCGTGAGCCGTAGACGACATCCGCCCTGCCGTCGAGGATCGGCCCAAGGAGCCTGGGATATTCGCTTGGATCGTATTCCAGATCGGCATCTTGGATGATGACGATCTGGCCCGTCACATGCTGAAACCCCGTTCTGAGGGCAGCACCTTTACCCATGTTTCTCTCATGGAGGATGATCTTCAAAGAGGGGTCCGCCCTTTGAATCTCGCTGAGTTTCTCACGCGTCCCATCCGTCGATCCGTCATCGACTATAATTATCTCCTTCTCAAGCGGTATGTGGACGGCCTTAACCCTTTCCAGGACTTTCTCGATGGTGTTCACCTCGTTGTAGACGGGGATCACCACGGAGAGCTTCCGGAACATCTCGATCATCCTTTCATCCCGTCGATTGCCTCTCTGAGCTGGCGGATGCCTTTCAGCATAAGCTCAGGACTGCCCCAGTGTTCTATACTCGCCGCGCCTTCAAATCCATCCTCGAGGGCGAGTTTGAAAAGCCTTTGATAGGTCAGATCCGTCTCACCTATCGGGTTGAGCTCCTTCCGACTGTTCGGCTTTACGTGGAAGTGCGAGATCAACCCCCTGATATGCGAATATCCGTCCGGATAAGGCATTTCACCACAGCGGTAGCTGTTTATCACATCCCAGCAGACCGTCACGGCCTTGCTCCCAAGGGCGTCTATTATCATACGTGCCTCCCTGCATGTGCCGATCATGGTTGAACCTTCGGTTTCAAATGAGAGGAGCAATCCCTCCGCCTCAGCCGTCCTGACGATAGGATTAAGGAGTTTGACGAAGGTGTCGAGGTACTCCTCCAAATTCGGCCTTTCCCCCTCACCCCGTTTTACATTCCAGAAGGAGAAAACCCTGATCACCTTAGTACCGAAGGCATGGGCCAACTCGACCATTCTGTCGAAGTATCTGAGATGCGTCTCGTATTCCTCTTTCCTATCATAGTGACATTTACCCACCGGCGATCCTATACATGCGATCTGAACGTTATACTTGCTCAGCACATCCTGCATCCTTTTAACGCCGTCATCATCTATGGTGGTGACGCTCTTTCCCCAGAGCCCACCCCTTATCTCCACGGCCTCGGCACCGGCTTCAACTCCGAGCCTGACCGCCTCGTCAAAATCCTTCGAGACCTCATCGGCGAAGAAGCAAACCTTGATCATCTTAACCTCCGGCAGCTGTATCACACGATATCCAACCGGTGGCTATTATATCACAACTCGAGCTCTATCTCAATTTAAATTTCACTTAATATTCCCTTGGGTGTGGTGGAAGGGGATCAGTCGTCGGCTGACATATTCAGCTTAAAAACGTTCGCCGTAAGGTGTCATTTGCTGTCATTTATGGTCATTTGCAATCATCATAGGGTTATAATGGCGGCGCAGCGAAATGACTCAACGGCTATAAATGCCCCTTCCCTACTGACCTATGATCCGATTCGGGGAATATATCGCCCTGTAACCCCTCCCAAGGTAGGCCCTCATGATATCCCTGTTCGACTCGAGCTCGTGCGGCGTTCCCTCAAGCACGATCCTACCTGTCTCCATCACGTATCCCCTGTCGGCTATCCTCAAAGCAGCCCTGGCGTTCTGCTCCACAAGCAGGATCGTTACACCTCTCTCCTTGAGGGTGGAGATCACCTTGAATATCTCAGCGGCCACCTTCGGTGCAAGCCCCATCGAGGGTTCATCAAGAAGCAGGAGTTTAGGATCCGACATCAGGGCCCTGCCTATCGCCAGCATCTGCTGTTCCCCGCCGCTTAAAGTTCCCGCGATCTGATCGCGCCTCTCGCTCAGGATCGGAAATATCCCGAAGATCTCCTCCATCCTCGAGAACACCTCATCGCGGGTTTTCCTGGAGTATCTGGGATATGCCCCCAGGAGAAGGTTATCCATAACGGAAAGGGGGGCGAAGATGCGTCTTCCCTCGGGGACCATAGATATGCCGAGCTTGACGATCCGTTCCGGAAGCTGACCGGTTATCTCGCTCTCATTAAAGAAGATCTTGCCGGATTTCGGAGTTATAAGTCCGGTTATAGATTTAAGCAGAGATGTCTTTCCCGCCCCGTTAGGGCCTATGAGCGCCACGACCTCGCCCGGTCGGACGTGTATCGAGACGCCCCTGATAACCGTTATCTTGCCATAACCTGCCGTTAAACTCTGAACCCTAAGCATCTTCACTCCCCAGGTAGGCCTCTATGACAAGTGGGTTATTCTGAACCTCCTTGGGGGTTCCCTCCGCTATCTTCTTGCCGTTGTTCAGCGCGACGACCTCGTCCGATATATCCATCACGAGCGACATGTCATGCTCAACTAGAAGCACGGTGATGCCGTTTTGGCGGATCTTCAATATCAGCTCGCCCAGTTCCTCCGTTTCGGCTATGTTCAGCCCGGCGGCCGGTTCGTCCAACATCAGCAGGATCGGCTGAGAGGCCAGCGCCCTCGCTAGCTCAACCATACGTTGCCTACCCAGCGGAAGTTCCCCAGCAAGTCTGTTTGAGAAGGCTTCCAGACCCATGAAGCTGAGCGCCTCCATCGCCCTCTCAGCTATCATCTTCTCCTCCCTTCTCGTCCAAGGTGGCTTGAAGATAGAGGAGAGAAGTCCCGATCGGCCGATCCTGTGAAGGCCTACCATCACGTTCTCCATCACGGTCATCTCGGGGAAAAGCCTGACGTTCTGAAAGGTTCGAATGATGCCGAGGGAAGCTATACGATGTGGAGGCTGACCGCTGATCCTCCCTCCGTTGAAGAGGATCTCTCCTGAGGTGAGCGGATAGAAGCCGCTTATCAGGTTGAAGAGGGTGGTCTTGCCGGCGCCGTTAGGACCTATAATGGCCTTTATCCGGCCGTTTATGACCGAGAAGGTTACCCCGTCCACCGCCTTGATTCCGCCGAAGTTCTTGGAAACGCCCTTCACCTCAAGCAACGGCCTCTTCATCCCTCTTCCTCCTCAGGATAAGGCCGATCAATCCTCTGGGGGCGAAGAGCATGACGAGTATCATTATGGCGCCGTAGACGACCATCTCATAATCCTTAAAGGCTGTCAGAAACTGAGGCAATGCGGTTAGGATCGCCGTTCCCAAAAGCGCACCCCAAATATTGGTCATTCCGCCGATCACCACCATCGTGACCAGCTTTATGGAAAGCATCAGGTTGAAGGTGGTGTAACCGATAAAGCCTTCGAAATGGGCGTAGAGCGACCCGGCCAGTGCGGCATAGACGGCGCTGAGGACGAAAGCTTGGATTTTAAGCTTCGAGACGTTGACCCCCAGCGCCTCGGCCGCCAGATCATCCCCATGAATCGCCCTCAAAGCTCTCCCCACGCGCGAGTTTATAAGGCTAACGGATAGAAGCAGAACAAGGCTGAAAAAAGCCCATGTCATGTAATACTGAGATTCGGAGGATATAAGGCTTAACCTGCCGAGGGAAAAAGGGGGGATACCGATCAACCCCGCGGGATCGCCGGTCAGCCAGTCCAATTCCTTGAGGAAGACGTAGACGATCTCGCCGAATCCCAGCGTGGCCATAGCCAGATAGTGTCCCTTAAGCTTCAAAACGGGTATGGCGACGGCATAGGAGACCAAAGCTGTGCCCGCTACGGCTGCCGGCAGAGCCAGCCAAGGCGATATCGGGAGCTTAACCGCCAGAAGTCCCGAACAGTACGCCCCCAGGCCGAAAAAGGCGGCATGTCCGAGGGATATCTGACCGGCATATCCCATAAGCAGCGATAATCCCGTCGTGATGATCGAGTAAAGCAGGATGACGGTCAGCACTCTGATGTAAAAGCCACCCGCTTCCAGCGGCATAAGAGGCAGTGGTATCAGGCCAGTTCCGAGTAGAATGAGGATGAAGATCAGGTAATCTCTATTCCTCATGCCTTTTCCACTTCTCCTCTGCCCAGAATTCCAGATGGCCGTAGGAAGAGGATCAGGAGCATCACGATGAAAGCTATGGCGTTTTCATATCCTGAGTATCCTATCGGGGCGAATCCGACGGCGAGCTTTTCCAGCACGCCGAGCAGGAATCCGCCGACCACCGCTCCCATAAAGCTGCCCAGACCTCCTAAAACGGCGGCGCAGAACCCCTTCAGCCCCAGCATGACGCCCACGTTATAATGGGTGAAGACGATCGGAGTTATGATTATCCCCGCGACTGACCCTATAGCGGCGCTTATGGCGAACGACCAGAGCGTCATCCTCCTGGGACTTATCCCGACCAGGGTTGCGGCTTCGCTGTCGGCTGCCGAGGCGCGCATCGCTTTGCCGAAGAGGGTATATCTCTGGAAAAGCTGGAGCGCCCCCATCAGGATCGCCCCCACGCCTATCACCCAGAAGCTTTGAGGCAGGATGGAAGCCCCGAGGACTCTGATCGGCCTATCGCCCGTTATGCCCGGCAGCCTGTAGGCATCCTCGCCCCAGATGAGGATCGACGCACCTCGTATCAGGATCGACGCTCCGATCGTGATGATTATGAGCGTGATCGGAGGGGCCCCCTTGAGAGGATAGATCGCTCCCCTTTCAAGCAGAGCCCCTACGGCCGTCACCGACATAACTGAGACGATGAAGGAAATCCACATCGGCAGCTTCAGGGCGCCGGTCAAAAAGACCATCGTCATCCCGCCCAGCATCACGAACTCGCCCTGAGCGAAGTTTATGATGCCGGTGGCGTTGTAGATCATGTTAAACCCCAGAGCCACGAGGGCGTATACGCTGCCGACGGTGATCCCTGAGGCGAGATACTGTAGGAAATAGCTCAGCTTCATTCAAGCAACGTCCACTTGCCGTTTACGATCTTTATCAGCACGAAAGCCTCTTTGGTAAGCCCGTTATGCTCCTCAGGGGAGAAGTTGAACACACCGCCCGTGCCGATGAAGTTCTTCGTGTTTTCGATGGCATCTCGGATCTTAGCTCTGTCCGGGCCAGCCTCTTTAAGCGCCTTGATCACCAACTGCAGCGCATCCCAGGCGTGACCGCCGAAGGTATCCGCATCCTTACCGTATCTCTCCTTATATGCCTTGGCATAGCTCGCTAGGACGGATTTTTGGGGATCAGTATCCGGTAGCTTATCGTAAACCAGAAGCTTGCCGGCAGGGAAGATCACCCCTTCGGCTGCATCGCCCGCCAGCTCTATGTATCTCCGGCTAGCGATCCCGTGGCTCATGAAGATCGGCACGTCAAATCCGATACGTCTGGTATCCCTCGTGACTATCGCTGCGCCGCGGCTGGTATCCCAGCAGATCAAGGCGTCCGGTTCTCTCGCCTTAAGCTTGGTCAACTGCGATGTCACGTCTGTCGCCTCGGCATAGCTCTCGTCGGCTATGACCGATATCCCATACTTCGGGCCGAGTTTCTTCATCTGCTCAAGCCCGCTCTTGCCGAAATCGTTTGCATGATAGATGGCGGCTATCTTCTTGATGCCGTGTCGCTGCATGTAATCGTAGATCCTTTCAACGGCCAGCGTGTCGGTCTGCGGGGTCTTGAAGACCCATTTCTTGACCGGCTTGACTATCTTGACGCTGGCAGCACATGAAACAAGCGGTACCTTGAACCTCTCAGCCAGGGGCACTACTTTAAGCGACGTGCCGCTGAGGGAGGGTCCGATTATGGCCAGAACCTTGTCCTTCTCAATCAGCCTCTGCACCAGCGTCCTGCACTCCGTCTCATTCCCCTTCGTATCATAGATGATCACCTTCAAGGGATGTCCGTTTATCCCTCCCTTCGAGTTGATCTCCTCCACGATCATCTCCACCGTGTTTCTCTCGGGAACGCCCAGGGACGAAAATTCACCCGTGATCGAAAAGACAGCCCCGACCTTGTACTCCTCGGCGGCGAAGCATAGAACGGAGGTGAAGGCCAAAACGCCAACCACAATTAAGGCCGTTAAACCCCTCTTCATAGCTAAACCCCCTTAAAGTGAGTTGTTGCCGATAAATATACTATGCCTGAGCTATCGCTGTCAAGTGCCTCTTCGGTTATTCCATGCCCCATTTCGTGCATTTCGGACGTGATCTGCCCCATTTCGTGCACCTCCATCTCCCAAACTGCCCGATAAACGTCTGCCTTTTCGATGGCACATAAATTGCACCTTAGCTCTCTGCTCCCGCTGAGACCAAGCTGAAAACTGCAAAGATCATTCATGGTCGTTGTCATTCAACACAAACTGTCGGTGGCTGATGTCCGATCGCCTTCAAATGAACTACATTCAAGATAAAAATGAGTAATCCGATTAAGGAGGATAGGA